>NZ_LZMK01000449.1:0-200676 GCF_001665865.1 Nocardia sp. 852002-20019_SCH5090214
CACCACACCCGCACCCGACCCGGCCGGAGCCGGACCCGGTGGCGCAGACGGAGAAACCACCGGAACAGACGACGACGGCGCCGCTGGAGTATTCGCCCCCGACGGTACTCCCGGGAGCGACGGCGTCACGGCCTTGTCGGGCTTCGACCGTTGTTCCATGGGGCGCAGCGTCCACGGCGTGGTCCCGTCGGACGACTGCTCCTCGTTCGGCTCACCGGTGACTCCGGGCTGCACTTCGGCGGGTGATGTCATGCCCCGGCCCCCAATACCCGTTTGACCTGTACGCCCCGGCTCATCGGAATCGTCTGCTGCACAAGGCTTCCCGTCGTTGCATCGGCGGTGATCATGGTCCCGTCGCCGAGTGCCACACCGGCGCGAGCCGGCCCGCGCGAACCGTAGTCCCAGAACACCACATCGCCCGCCGATGCGGCGGAAAGCTGCACGCGCTGACCGCAGATCGCCTGGCCCGCGAGGGTCGTCGGAAGGATCACCGCGCCCGAATTGCTGCCGCGAATGGCGTCCGTCGAAGTCTGGCAACCGTTTCCGGTGGGCGCGGGTGTTCCGTCGAGCGACGTCTTCTCACATCGCTGTGTGGTCGCGGCCACCGACGCCTGGTAGATCACTCCTCGCACCAGTTCGGCCATATCGGCCGCCTGGGAGCGGTACCCCGCGGCGAGCGCAGCCGCGCAACTGCCGGCGAAGCCGGTATTGCCGTAGGCCAACTCCGGCATTTGATAGGGCGCCGACTGCATCGGTCCACTCAGACACGACCGGATCCAATCGGAGACGTCGTTGTCGCTCGGGTCGACGGTTACGCTCGCGTACGGATTGGTCGACGGGATGTCCGATGCCGCGACCGTGCCGCCGCCTCCGCACTTCGAGACGGTGGTGGCCGTGGGTGTCTCGCTGGGGTCGTCCCCGATCGCACTCGCGCATTGGCACTGCAGGTCCGAGGCCGACGAACCCGACTGTGCCGCAGTAGGAAACACCGCTCCCATGAGTACTACACCGCACAGCGCGACAACGACCACGAGACCCCAAGCCCACCACGGTACGAATGCCAATGCTGTCCGCAGTCCATCCGGCCGATTGCTCATCGACAGCCTCCTCACAAGCCTCTCGGTTTATCCGCTGCCTAGCGAATGCGGCGACCGACGCGTCCCATTTCGCGTCGCCAGTTCGGGTTGGGAGGGTTGGTGCCGGGCGGTTGAGGAGCGTTCCACGGTGTCCGGTGAACCCGCGACGCCCAGAGATCCGTGTCGGCCGCATGGGAGATGACCCGGCGGACCTCTCGGATATGGCGCGGGTTCCCCGGATCGTCGACCAACCGGTCGACGGCGGTGGAGACAACCCGCGCGTGCTCGTTACCGATCCACATGAGCATCCGGTCGGCACTATTTTCGTCGATTCCTGCCAGAGACGCCATCCTTGAGCGACCACCACTTGCCACCAGTTGCAGTTGCTCGATCTGTTCCTGGCTCGGGGCCGCCATGTATTGCTCGACGAATCGTCGCTCTCGGCCATGGCGAGCCCCGCCGTCCAAGGTGACGCCACCCGGATTCGCGCGCCGAAAGCGGAAGGTCGCCGCTTGCAGCGTCGCCAGATCGGCTGCCGCCTCCTCCGCCGTGCCCTCCCCCCGGAGCACACGATTTGCCGAATGTTGGGCGCGCGAAATGGCCGAGACCACATGGCCGAGGTGCTTGTCGGTGAGCGTCTCGTCCTCGGCGTTCTGTGCGACGATGCCCCACGAGCGGATGGCGTTCGACATGATTTGCTCATCGGTGAAGCCGGCGCCGAGCATTGCGCCCCAGGCACTGTCGAGGCCCCCGCCGTAGTCGAATACACCTTGGATCGCCGCGGAGGCACCCATAACCGTGTCGACGCCGCCGGCGGCCTCGGCCGCTTGCCGCGCCGCGAAGGCGAACTGATGCCGATTCATATAGGACTGGGTGTACAGGCCGTCCGCACCACCGAAGTTTTCCCGGCCCCACACCCCCCACTGCGCGAGCTGCGCCTCACGCTCGGTACGCGAGAACGGCCGCAGCGGGCTGCGGGTCCGCCCCCACATCCATTCGGTGAGCGGCGAATTGCTCACGGTGCTGACCCCGGCCAGGGTCGCCAGCATCGCGGCGCCGCCCAGCTTGTGCTTTGCTCCGGCCTGTCCCATACCCAATGCCGTACCGGAACCTCCGCCGCCGCCGCTTCCGCGAGATACGCCCTGCATCGCCAGTGCGAAGCGGTTGGCGACCCATTCGTTCCCGCTGGTCAGCCCCGCGCTCAAACGCTGCAACTGGAAGATCGCGATGATTTCCACGATGGCGCCGATGACGAAGATCGCCATGACGTCGTTCTCCGCTTCCTTGAACAAGTTGCCCAGGAAAAGCACATAGACGCCCAGGAAGATCGTGTAGCAGGCCATCCGCGCGCCCGCGATGAAACCGTCGACGATATTGCGCACCAGAAAGGTTTGGGTGGGCCCGTAGACGAAACCGCCCGCCGCGAATCCGAAGATCGACATGAACCCGTGATAGATCGTGTCCAGCGCGGCTTTGATGATCTTGAGGGACAGATAGACCGCGAACAGCAGTAAGATCGTGCCGGCGACCAACAGGATCAATCCCGCCCCGATCTGGGGGACGGTCGGATTCTGGGTCGCTTTGTAGGCAGTCCTGTCGCAGTTCTTCATACCCTCCTTGACGGCATTCTCACTGCCGTTCATCACCGCCGAGGTCCACGCCGCCTTGCACGCCGAATCGGTGTCGACGACGCGGCCGAAATTCCATACCTGTAGCGGGCGACGGGCGAAGTTGTCGGCGAGATCGGCCTGCATCTGTGGCACCAGTGCCGATGCGTTCGGGTTGCTGTTGCCGTTCAAGCCGGCAGCCACCGACACCCCGATATTGCGGCCTTGGGCCAGTAAGCCGTCCGACGACAGCACATCCGCGAGCGGCTCCGCGAGGAATATCGGCCCTGCCACCGCGATCAACAACATGGAGACCACCTGCATGGTGGCCTTGGCGTGGAAACCGCGGACCACGAACCACGCTACGAAGAACGCTCCGATCGTGACCGCAGCCGCCAACATCATCGGCGTGGCGATCTGGCCGCTGAGACTGTGCGCGACACCTTCCAGAGCACGACTGAACAAATTGAGCCATGCGAAGCTGAGAGCGTATCCGATCAACCAGATGGCCGTGGTCACGATCACCATCCAGCCCGCGAATTCGAGGCTGAGCACCAGCGACAGCGCGGTATTCGCCGGGTGAAGCAGTCCGCCGTGGTTGGTCGCGAAGATGTAGCTCGACAACTCCGCGCCGGACGAATCGCGCACATGCATCCAGCTCAGTCCACTGTTGACCGAGGACCCCTCCGCATCCCCCTCCCCCGTCTGTGCCGTGGCCACCGCACCGAGCACCACCGGCAGCACGACCATCACGACGAACACGGCCAGCGCCGAGACACTCCAACGCCGCCGCCGAGTGGCCGACATCAAATTCCAGCATCGGCGGGCCACCGCGCGCGGCTGCCACCGAGCCGGGTCGAAGAATTCGAATTCCCAGTCCGGACCGAACCGGCCGTGCACGGTGCCCGTATCGCCGATCATGGCACCGCCTGTCTCTCCAGTATCGCGCGCTTGGGTGCGGCATTCGGCGTACTGCTGATGGCCTCGGCGCGATCGGGGCGGGCGGGCCCGAGCACCTTGCCGCGACCGATGCGGTTCAACGCGTCTCGCATGAACATCTCGCCGCGCCGCTCCTCGGGCACCTGCCGTCCGGGGCCGATCGGCGGGGAGGTCTCCTCGCGCAGAATCTGGAGCAGGAAGGGCGCCTCGTCGAGGTCCACGCCCAGCCATTCCAGGCTGTTGCGGGCCAGCGTCTCGTCGCGCTGCCGGAAGACGAACCGGTTCGGGATCAGATTGTGCGCCGCGCCCTGGAAGTCGGTGGCCGGATCGTGTGAGGCCAAACCGATCGCGGCCAGATGCTTTCGGCCGTCGCGACTGAAGTCGCTGGTCACCGCGGATCCCACCTGAGTCTGGGTGAAGTGGTGCGCCTCGTCGCCGACGAGCAGCCCGAACCGGCCGTTGTCGGAGAGGAACGCCTCTCGCGCGGTGACGCCCACCAGTTCGTACAGCGCGGTGCCCAGGCGCTTGGTCAGCGGCAACCGGTTGTACAGGTGGGGGGTGACCAGTTCTTCCGCCGTCGGCAGCGCCAGGTTGTGGCTTCGGATGACCGTGGCCGCGGCGTCGAGTCGCAGCGGTCGCAGGCCGGGATCGAACAGGACCGGCACCCGCTCCACGATGGCTCCCAGCCGGGCGGCGAGATCGGCGTACTCCTCGGCACTGCCGTGCTCGTCGCGCAACCGGCACACCACGCGATAGAGATCGAGCAGACTCCGAATGCCGTGCTCGGCAATACCTTTCGGAGTGAGCATGCTGCCGATGAGCGCACCGGCACCGCTGGTGGGCGACAGGTCCAGCAGAGGCAGGATCGAGTCCAGCGCACGCTCACCGGCGACACGCGGATCGAACAATCGCAGCGGATCCAGCGACACGGTCGGATTGCTGAGGTCGATGACGACCGCGTTGTCGATCGAGGAGGCGAAATGTTCCCACTCCCCGACCTGACTGCGGTCGATGGCGAGGAACTGCCCGCCCATATCGTGGACCAGCACCGCCATAAGTTTCAGGAAATACGATTTACCCGAACCCAGTTCGCCGGTCACCGCGAACGAGGCCGACAGGTCGTGCAGCGCCGCTTCCATGATGCCGAAGTGAATCGGCTCGAATTGGCCGGAGAGCAAATTGACGCCGATCACCGGACCGCTGTCGTCACCGATCTGACTGGTCGTGAAGGGAACGAAACCCGACCACATATCCGACGGCACGATATGGGCGAAGTCGTCGTAGGCGCGCCGGGGCGGACTGCCCGGAATCATCATGGACCACAGGTCGACCTGAGCGCCGACAGGTGCCGTCATCTCCACCTGAAAGCGTTTGTATCGGCGTTTGAGGGTATTGACCGCATCCATGGTGGTGTCGTGCGAGGAGCTGCCGACCGCGATCACGGTCGTGAACGACACCTCCGATTCGCCACCGTTGACCTCGAAGTGATTGTTGTATTCACCGAGCATCTGCACCTTCGACATCAACGTGTTCTGCGCGAACGACACCTCCTGATCGCGCTGATCCATCTGCTCACCGAGACGGCGCAGATTCTGCTCGTTGTTCTTCAGCACCGCGTCCGCGGGGCGCGTCGAAATTCGCATCGCCCAGTCGATGGTGACGTTCTCCATACCGTCGAGGACGCTGAGGAATTCGCTGCCGCCGGGAAAATTCATCCCGGAGTACGGGAACGAATGGGGGGTCAGGATCGCCTGATAGGACGGCCGGAATTCGAAGTCGGGCTGAACCACCTTGATCACCGGCACGAACGACGGACGCAGGCGGCGGTTGCTGTCGGCCTGGGCGCCTTCGTCCAGGGCCGCGGACCGGAAGACGGCGGCGGTGGCATCGTCGAGAACGCCCGCGCGGGTCGGCGCGACCGGATCGCCGACCGCACCCCGGGACAGATAGTGCTCCCACAGCCACTGGAACAACGCCGCCGGCACCGGCACCGGTTCGAAATCGCCACCGATTCGCGAGAGGATCTCGTTCGCGGTGTCGTCGTAGGCCTCCAGATCGGCGCGTGACAGCGCTGTGGCATCGATCGTGGTGGTGCTGCCGCGCCAGATCCGCGACAGTCCCGACAGTGCCGGGCCGCTGGATCCGACGGGTATGGACAGCAGGAAGATCCGGGTCTGCGGCACGATGGCACGCACCCGTTCGTAGGCGGCGACCACCTCGAGCGCGTAATCCTCGCATTCGTCGAGATCGACGCCCTCGACCATCTTGCCCAGCACGTCGATGGTGTTGAGCCGCGCCTGAATTCCCAGCAGGAGCGAGCCGTTGGGCAGGTTGTTGATCAGCGCGTGGTGGGCCGCCTTCACGTCGAACTTGTCACCGGCCTTGCGCAATCCGTAACCGAGCGGATTGATGAAATAGGTCGCGGTGACCAATCCGGCGTGCGTGAATTGCAGGTTGCCCCGAATGGCCGCGGTGGGCTGGATATCTCGCTCGAACGCCATTCAGTGCACTCCTCCTGCCACTGCGCGGCTACCCTCGGCACGAAGCGAAGTGGACTGGGTAGCAAGCAACTCGGCGACATTTCCCGATCCCGGCCGGCCGACCGGCGCGGCCTCGGGCGCCGACCCGTCCGGGAAGATGATGACCACGGATTCCTCGATGAACAGGGTGTGCCGGGCGGATTCGGCGGTGACCGGAAAACCCGAGGCCGACACAGGTTTACGGACGAAGACCAAACGGCCGAACCACATGGCCCGCGAGATCATCCGTACCCCGGTATAGGGCAGCAACCCCAGGCCGAACACCGCCACAATCGTCAGGATCAGCCCCACCACGAAAGTGATCGCCGGATTCACCGGCAGGATCATGGCGAGGACCGAGGTAACGAGAATGACCGCGATACCGCCGGCCACCTGTGGAAGTGTGTACGGCCCGAATGGCAGTTTCTGCCCGTTCTGCGCTTTGCCGATCATGGTGGGCACCCGTTTGATCGGCGTGTACACCTTGATCAGCTGAGTCATCGGTATCGCCCGACCGGTTGATCGGGCACGACGCTGGTGGCATCGGATCGTGCGTAGTTGACCAGTGTCGGCAGCATCCAGAACAGCACCGCCGCGAGGATCGCCGAGCCGACCACGCCGAGCACCTTCGTCGGCGACAACTTCGACTTGGCCGCCTCGGAGATGAGGATGCCCATGGCGAGGATCGTGATGACGATGATGCCGAGCGCGCGGACCACCAGCAGGATGTAATAAAGCAGCGCGTTGAGATTGTGCATGAGCGTCCCTTCTCGGATCAGTTCTGCGTCGCCGGCGGGATCTGCACGGTCGTCGTCGGTGCGGCGGGTTGGCTACTGCTCGGCGCCGGTGCGCCGGCGCCGCCGGGACCTGTGCCGTTCACGACCGTGAGCGGATTCGTCAGCGCCGGAACACGATCGATGGCTTGTATCTGCCACTGTCCGGAGGGGCGCACCATGGTGAGCGGATAGGACAGCGAGACCGAGGCGCCACCACTTCCCTTCGGCGCCACCGTGGCGAGCACTTTCGCGGCGTTTCCGCTACTGCCGCAACTGGATTCGTCCGCCGTGACCGAGACGCTCTCGAGGCCGGTGAACGGAGCCGGGCGCAATGCCGTGATCCCGGCGCCGACGGCCGTATAGCGGGCGACATCCCCCGATCCGGTCAGATAGGCAGTCAGAAAGCCGGTGGCGACATCGGCCAGCGGCGTATCCGAGGGGCAGGGCGTGCCGTAGGCGAGGGTGATATCCGGGCCACGCCCCGGCGGCTCCACCGCGGCCGGCAGCGACAGCGCGCGCCTGTGGCCGTCCGGTGTCACCGATACCGCGACCTGGTAGTACTGGCGGGCGTCGGTCACGCTGCCGGTCCGACCCGGGTGCACCGATATCGTGACCGCCCAGATCTCGACGCTCGCAGTCGATTCGGTGCGGCTGACGTGGACGACCATCGGGTCGCTCACCGGATGCGCGGTGGCCGGCAAGCGCATCTGCTGGCCCGGATCGACATAGTCGGCGATCCGATCCTGCTGCCCCGCGCTCGAACCGAGGTAGCTCACCACGAAGTCCTCGGCGAACGATGCCGCCAGCTGAGCATGGCCGATCAGGGTCGTCGTGTTCGCGTCGGACGGCCCCTGCGGCGGCTCCGAGAACCAGGACAGGACGGCATGTCCACCGCCGACGACGGCTAGTACGGCCAGTACCGCGACGAGGATGTTGTCGCGGCGGCGTCGCGCGGCCATCCGGCGAAGCAGTGCTTCGCCCGAATCCGCCGATCTACCAGCAATTGCCCGCACTCTCGGAATGGTAGAGAGGACAAGGGCATTCACCCTTCGGACTGTTCCCTGCCGTGGGAAGGCGATCAGTACACGGGGCTGCGCTTCATCCGGCCGGCCAGACGATGCCGCAGCTGGTCGTCGTAGCCGATCGGGGTGTGCAGATGCGGAAGCCCCGAGGACTGCCGTTGCGGCTCCATCACCGGGAGATCGTCGGCGACGCGAACCATCTGGGCGATCGCCAATTGCCGCGCCGAATATCCCGGGTAGGGGTACAGCAGCAGGGAGGTCGGGGTGTACCCGCCACCGTAATTCAAAGCCCGGACGGTCACCCCGGCGGTGTCGCCCGCGCGCAACCGCTCGTCGAGGGCGAGCAGGCGATGGCGATCGTCGGGATGGAAGACGTCGATCGGCCGGAACAGATAGTCCCACCTGATCCAGGGCGCCGGATCGGTCAGCCAGTGCGAAATGCTCGTGTATTCGAGTTGCACCACAGCCAGATGAGTGCCGGCACGGCGATGCGCTTCCCGCAGACCGACCTGCTCCAGCGTCGACCACGACATCGACGCCCGCTCGGCGCCGATCTCCTCGATCAACAGCCATGCGCCCCTGGATCGTTCGTCGTTCCGTGCGCGCATCGTGATGCGCCAGCGGCCGGGACGTTCACCGTCGGCGCGGACGGTCACGTCGAACTGCATCTTGGCGCCGGCCGTCGGCTCGTACAGCAGATCGAGCACCTCGGTGTGCCGGTCGAATCCCGACATTCGGTGGAACAGTTCGGCGATCGATATCCGCGGCACGTACTCCTCGGCGGACATTCCCGACAATCGCGCGATACCGCCCGGCAGCTGGATGGTCTGTGTCGACAGATCCCAGATCGCTCCGACCGCCGGACGCAGCGCCGGCACCTCCGCGGTCGCCGGACCCAGCCACAGCCGGATGGCATGGACGTCACCGGCGGGACCGAAGACGGGTTTGATCAGCAGCCGATGCGGACCCGAGCGGGTCGCGATCCGCAGATCGACCTCCTGCGCGTGATCGCGGGCCGAGATCATGGCCTCGGCGATCCGCGCGGTCGTCAGGCCGTCGTAGATCGCGGGCATCTTCGCCAGCTGCCGTTGCAGCACACGCTGCCACGCCGCGAACTCGCGGGGCGTTTCCCCGACCGAGGCGACCGACATCGTCTCCGGCGTCAATGTTTCGATCGTCGTCCATCCGATCACCGCGTCACTCATCGCACTTGCCCTGCACCAGCCGTTCCTCCGCACTCATGACCGACGGGTTCAGACGATCATCGTGACCTAGACAATGTACCGTTATCCAGCGGTGCGATCAATAGGAGAAGAACAACTGCACTGGTCAGCAGTCCGACCACTGCAAGTGAACCATGTTGAACGAACGCCCATTTCGTAAACAGACGTTGAACATGCGAAATCACGGCCGACGCCCGCATCCTGCGCGCCTTCGGCCGTGATCGACGACGGTGCCGCTAGTCCTGGGCCGCGATCAGGGCGAGAACCCCCGCCCCGGCCAGGACGCCGAGATCCTCCAATTCCGAAGGGACCACTCGCAGTGCGGCCAGGAAGCCGGCCCGGGCATGGGTGGCCACGGCCGTGTTCAGCGGCTTCCACAGCGCTGGGCCGGCCGTGGCCATCGAACCGCCCACGACGACGAGACCGACATCGAGCAGCGGCGCGATCGAAGCGATGGCCCGTCCCAACGCGGTACCCACCCGTTCGAACGCCGCGACCGCAACCTCATCGCCGGACTGCGCCGCCGAAACCAGTTCCGCCACCGTGGCTCCCGGCCAGCCCCGGCCCCGAGCCCACTGCACCGCGGAGAGGCCACCCGCGACGGCTTCGAGACAGCCTCGACCACCGCATTCACACGGTTCGTCGTAACCGGGAACGAGCAGATGGCCCAGATGACCGGCATTGCCGGTACGCCCCACGACCACCAGGCCGCCGACCATCACCCCGGCACTGATCCGATCCGATACGGCGATCGACACCGCGTCCATCACCTGACCCGTCGCGCCGAAATTCTGTTCGGCCAGCGCGAGGCACACACCGTCCAGCCCCAGTTGCACACTGGCGCCCGGGAACGCCTTCTTCACGGAATCGACCAGCTCGAAACCGGTCTGCCACTCCTTGACCGCGGTCGGCGCGACGACGCCGGCGGTCATGTCGATCGGCCCTGACGATCCGATCCCGATCGCCGCCACATCCTCGCCGCCGGCGGTCTCGTGCAGCAGTGTCCGGCAGGCTTCCCAGGCGCCGGCGGCGGGGATCGGAGCCCGGCGAATATCGTCCGTACCGACATCGTCTGCCACGCGAGTCGCCGCGAAGCCCGCCGGGCCGATTTCCAACGCCAGCACAGTCATGAATTACCCACCGTCACAGTAGTTTTCGCCTGTCGATGGTGACGGCTCTCAGCAGCCACCGGTCGCTGCCGGTCGCAACCGGCGCCCCAGCACGATACGACGACGCGGCGTCGCGGGCGCGGGTTCCACACAGACCGGCCGGGCGCCGGTCCGGATGATCCGCAGCGGCCGTTTGTGATCCAGCGGGGCCGTCCGATGCCGATCGAGGTTCTCCACGATCTTGCCGGCGCTGTCGTAGGCGACTCCGGCCCAGATCATGGCCCGGGGACCGTCGCCACGAGCGATCAAAGCCTCTGCGAGCTGGGAACATTCGGTCAGCAGCGGGCAGCTCGCGCAGATCCGGACCGCGGCGCGCCAGGAGTCGGGGGTGCCGACGTCGAGGTCCCAGTCGTCGGGTCCGTCGGCGCACGGCGGGCGGTGCGCGGCCGCGACGGTCGCGACGGCGGGCGTGGGAACAGTCGAAAGCGGCGGCGCCACAGGGGATCCGAGGGGTAGCCGACGCGAGTGAATTGTGCTCATTTCCGTCTCCGGGGATGCCGAGGACACACGTGTGCAGTCACCGTGTGGTTCGCAGACGTGGCCCATGGGTCGGGCGGGCATCGGGGCTGCTCAACAGTCCCCGGCAACCAGCAGCGAACTGCTGTACTCGGCACGTTAACCCACGATTTGGCTGTCAGCAACCACTTTCGCCGCTATTTAACGGCACATTGACCAAGTCGTTGCACGGATGTATCGTCACTTAACGGGACGTTTTTGTACGGTCCGTTTTTCTACGGGGTAAGTTGTGATTTCCTAAGAGGTATGGCTGTGCACTCGGAGTACACGATCGACGAGCTGGCGCGGGCAGCAGACACCACCGTGCGCAGTGTCCGCGTGTACCACGAACGAGGGCTGTTGCCGTCACCGGAAGTCCGGGGGCGCATCGGCTACTACGGATCCGATCATCTGGAGCGGCTGCACACGATCAGCCGGCTGCTCAGCCGAGGTATGAAGCTCAACGGGATCCGCGAACTGCTCGAGGCATGGGATCGTGGCGACGGGCTCGCCGACGTCCTCGGGGTCAGCGACAGTCCGGGCGAGCGCGAACCCGTTGCGGCACAGGAGAAACCGGTCGGCGACGATCCGCTCGCCGATCTGCCCGACTACGTCAAACAGGCGCTGGCCGGCAGTTCCGACCCGCTGGAGGCCTACCGGGTCGCCAATCCGCGCTGCGGCGATCTCGCCGCGCGCCTCATCGACAGCGGGGTGCCGGACGCCACCGCCTTCCAGCTCGTGGAGCGGCTGCGCGCGGACTGCAATCAGATCGCCGATCGCTACGCCACCGAATTGTTCTACTGCTTGGCCGGGCAGGCCTACGAGCGCTCGCAGCGCGACAGCAAGGACCGCGCACGGCTGGAAACCGAGGTGGCCATCGCCCGCCTGATCGTCACCCGGGCGGCCTCCGAGCTCATCGACCAGGCCTTCGCCCGGCATGCCGAACTGCCCGCTCCCAACGAGGCTGCCCGATAAGTCCGGTTGTTCGATGTGCCCGGCGCGCCGTGCCGGTACGCTCGGGTGAATGCGCAGGCCTCTCGTCCCGCGGCGGGTTCGCGGAATCAATACTCTGGATCGGCGACTGGTCGACCGGAGCGCACGGTTGCGCCCGAGTACCGCCGACACCGTGCTGCGTTCGCTGAGCCACGCCGCCAACGCCAATCGGCTGTGGATCGCGGCCGGTGTCGGTGCGATCGCCGTCGGGACCACGACTCACCGCCGTGCCGCGGCGCGCGGACTCGTCGCCGTCGGCATCGCGAGCGGGCTGGCCAACGGTGTCGGCAAACCACTGTTCCCGCGGCGCCGGCCACCCGCCGAGGCGGTGCCGCAGATGCGGCGCCTGATCTCGCCGCCGATCTCGTCGTCGTTTCCCTCCGGCCACGCCGCCTCGGCGGCGGCCTTCGTCACCGGCGTGGCGCTGGAATCACCGGCACTGGCGGTTGCGGTGGCGCCCGTGGCAGCCGCGGTCGCGTACTCGCGGGTTCACGTGGGCGTGCACTGGCCCACCGACGTGCTCGCCGGCGCGGCACTCGGCGGCGCCGTCGCGGTCGGCACCAGGCGGTGGTGGGCGGTGCGTCGCGACGAACCCGCGACGGTCGGCCCGGCACAGCGGATCGAACCCCTGATCGGCGGCGACGGCCTGCTGTTGGTCGCCAATCCGAACTCCGGCAGCGGCGACGGCGGCGGACTGCTGGCCGATCTGATCCGCAAGCTTCCGGCCGCGACGCTGCTCGAACTCGGCGACGACATCGACCTGGACGCCGAGATAGACACCCGGGTGAGATCCGGATCGATCCGCGCGCTCGGCGTCCTGGGCGGGGACGGCACGGTTTCGGCGGTCGCGGAAGCGGCGGTGCGGCACGGACTTCCGCTGGCCGTCTTCCCGGGCGGCACCCTGAACCACTTCGCCCGGGACATAGGTGTCGAGGATATCGCGGCCACCCTCGCCGCACTGTCCTCCGGACAGGTCGCGCTAGCCGACACCGCGCGGGTGCGCCTGGACGACGGCAGCGAACGCACCCTGGTGAACACCGCGAGCCTCGGCGGTTATCCCGATTTCGTCCGGTTGCGTGAACGCTGGGAACATCGCATCGGCAAATGGCCGGCCGCGGCGGTGGCGATGGTGTGCGTGCTCGTGCGCGCCCAGCCGCTGCGCACCACCATCGACGGCGTTCCGGCCTCGGTGTGGATGTTGTTCGTGGGCAACGGAGCCTACCGCCCCCGCGATCAGGTGCCCACTGCCCGAACCGATCTGCACGGCGCCGGTCTGGACATCCGGTATCTGCGCGCGGACCGGCGGTTCTCCCGATTGCGGCTGATCTGGGCGTCGCTCACCGGCACCCTCGGCGATTCGCCCACCTACGTCCACCGGCATGCGGACAAGTTGCGGGTACGCGTGGACGGGCCGCCGATCTCACTGGCCACCGACGGCGAAGTCGACACGCGCGGTGCGGAATTCGAGTTCATCGGCGATCCTTCGACACTGCCGGTGTTCCTGGTTGCCGACGGTGATGCGGAGCCCCGCCGCTAGCCGGCACCGGAGACTGCGCCGAGAAGAAGTACACACCTCATGGTATGAAATTCCTAGTTTTCACATGACGGAGGTGTCGGATCGTGACGCAGGCCAACCCCATGACGGTCGAATCGGCCGAGGCCGCTTTGGCGCGGCTGACCGCCCACGATCGCGGCGTGCTCACCGATCTGGTGTGCCGAGTCGACAAAGCGGCCTCCGGCTCGGCCTGGTCGCGGAAGGCGCCGCTCGTCGACGAGGTGGTGCGCTTCCTGGTCGATAGGCATCTGCTGCTGACCCACTTCAATTGGGGCGCTTGGGAAGAGGGACAGCAGGCGATCCAGCGCCGTGACCGCGCGGCGCTGGCGACCTGCACCGCACAGCAGTGCCTGCAATACCTGACCCTGCTGGTGCGCGCGGACCGCTTCACCGAGGGGACACTGGCGTCGGCCTTCGAGTCGGGGCTGATGCAGGCGCTCCTGCACCGCCTGCATCAGCACACCTACCCGCACGCGGCGCGTTAACCCTCGGCCAGCGCCCGCACTCGGGCCAGGACGTCGGGATAGCGCTTCAGATGTGCGCCGCCGTTGAGATCGATGGCCGCACCCGTCATCCACGCCGCCCGGTCGGAGGCCAGGAAGGCCGCCATCTCGGCGATTTCCTCGGGTCGGCCGCTGCGTCCGAGCGGGGTGTTCTCGAGGTACTCCTCGGTCAGCCCCGGAACGAAGGCGATACCGGCGACCAGCGGAGTGTCGACCAGGCCCGGACTGATCGCGTTCACCCGGATGCCGCGCTCGGCCAACTCCAGCGCCGCGACCTCCACCAGCATCAGCACACCCGCCTTGGCCGAACAGTAACCGGCCATCCCGGTTCCGGGCTGGCGGCCGTTGAGGGAGGCGATGCAGGTGATGGATCCGCCGTCGGCCAGGTGGCGGCCCGCGTATTTGATCGCCAGGAACGATCCGGTGAGGCAGACGTCGACCGTCGTTTTCCAGTGTGCCAGTTCGAGTTCGGTGATCGGGCCGGGTAGCGACAGCCCCGCGCAGTTCACCACCGCGTGGAGGTCGCCGCTCGCTTCGAAGCCGGCTGCCACCGACGCCTCGTCGGTGACGTCGAGCGCCACCGCGCTCGCCGAATCGCCGATCTCCGCCGCCACCGTCCGCGCCGCCTCGAGATTCACATCGGCGACCACGACGCGAAAACCGTCGCGCGCCAGCGCATGTCCGGTGGCGCGGCCGATGCCCGAGCCACCGCCGATCACCATCGCGCCCCGCGTTGTCGGCGCTGCCTCCGGGGCGTTCGCCGCTTCACCGGCTGTACTCATCGCTGTGCCCCCTCGGCGATCGCGCGGTCGGCGGCGAGATGGCGGGTCAGGAAGTGCACCTGATGGTCGACGGCGGGCTCGAACCAGTCGTTGCCGGCGAAGATGTCGAAGTGGTCGCACGGGTAGTGGCGAACCTCGGCACGTGCGGCGAACGCGGCCTTGGCCGCGGCGTGAGCGGGCGCGGCGCGGTCGAAGTCGGCGATCTGCATCAGCACCGGCGCGGTGATGCGCGCAGCCCGCCGGTCGGCGCGATAGCTGCCCAGTTCCAGACCGATCGCCGCGTCCACCTCGTTGCGCCAGGTGGGGCCCGCGAGTGCGGTATAGCTCTCGTAGTAGCCGTCGGCGGTCAGGGCGGCATGTTCGCCGGGCTTGCCGACCAGCGGCATCATCACCCGATTACCGCCGAACCGTCCGGCCAGGGCGCTGCGCACACTCGACATCGTGGATTTCGCGATCGCCGCGGCGCCGACCTGCCCGAAAGCGACTCGGCCCGCGGCCAATCCGTTCACCAGCGGCACGAGCGCGACGACCGCGCAGATGTCGGTCCGGTCCGCGGCGACGGTGAGGGCGTGGCCGCCGGACAGTGAGATGCCCCAGGCGACCAGTCGATTCGGATCCACGCCGGGCTGCCGTGCGGCCGCGGACAGCGCGGCACGGTAGTCCTCGGCCTGTGCGGCCATCGAGACCCGCTGCCGGGGTTCACCGGCGGAGGCGCCGAAACCCCGGTAGTCGAAGGCGAATACGGCCAGTCCGGCCGCGGCGAGGCGCTGTGCGAACGGTTCCAGCCCGGAATCCTTCGTCCCGCCGAATCCGTGCGCCATCACCACGACCGGACGGCCGCCGGGGCCGTCGAACGGCCCGTCCGGCGTGCCCTCGAAAAACCATGCGTCACAGGTGGTTCCGGACGAGGTGAACTCGACCTGCCGATACGTCGTCACTGTGCCACTCCCACCGGTCGATCCGTCTCCGCCACGCGCGCCCACGGGGGCGGCCCCGACAGCCGCGCCCGCTCGGCGCCGGCCGGAATCTCACGCACCCGCATATCGTGTTCGTAGAGGAAGTAGTCCACCTGCTGGGTGTGCCGGGCGCTGGGCACCATATGCCCGGTGTAGTGCTGCTGTTCGGCGACGATCACCCGCCGCATCTCGTCCGCCGACGGCAGCCGGTAGCGGCCCACCGCATAGGCCCCGATCAGTCGCGCCTGGCATTCGACGAACGGGAACAAGGTCGGGGTGGACTGGGCGAATCCGGCGAAGGCCAGATCCTCGAAACCGGGCAGGAACATCCGCTTGTACAGATCGATCTTGTTGTCCGGAGCGCTGATGAAGTCCGGATCGAAGAACGGGAAGGTGATGTTGTAGCCGGTGGCGTAGATGATGATGTCGAAATCGTCGGCGGTGCCGTCGGCGAAATGCACGGTGGCGCCGTCGAATCGGTCGATATTCGGTTTCGGGATCACATCGCCGGAACCCAGCCGCAGCGGCAGTTCCACCGATTGGGTCGGGTGCGCTTCGAAGAATTTGTGATTCGGCGTGGGCAGGCCGTAATTCTCCGGACGGCCCGCGGTCAGCGGTTGTCCCCACTGCGCGATCTTGCGCTGCCAGGAGAACGGGATGTAGGGGCTCGTGCGGTAGTACTTGTCGGCCGGCTTACCGGCGATGTACTTCGGCACGATCCAGGCGCCGGAGCGAGTGGACAGCGTCAGCTTGTTGCCCAGCGCCTTCGACGACAGCTCGACCGCGATATCGGCGGCGCTGTTGCCCAGTCCGACCACCAGAATGCGCTGATCGGAGAAGTCCATCGGGGTGCGCGGGTCGATGTAGTGGTGGGCGTGCATGGTGCGGCCGGTGAATTCGCCCGGGAATTCCGGATAGCGCGGGTCCCAGTGGTGCCCGTTGGCGACGACCAGGAAATCGAAGTGGCGCACCTCGTTTCGCTGCGTGCGCAGTTCCCAGCCGCCGCCCGGCAGACGCCGCGCGTGTTCGACACCGTTGCCGAATTCGATGGAACGGTAGAGGTCGAAGGCGGCACAGTAATCGTCGAGATACTGCTTGATCTGGGTGTGGTGCGGGAAGTCGGGGAATTCCTCCGGCATCGGGAAGTCGCGGAACGACAGCTGATGTTTGGAGGTGTCGATGTGCAGGGAGCGATACGCGCTGCTGTGCCCGTTCGGGTTGCCGAAGGCCCAGTTGCCGCCGACACGGTCCGAGGATTCGAAGCACACATACGGCACCCCGTAGTCGCCGAGCATCTTGCCGGCGGTCAGACCGCTGATTCCGGCGCCGATGACCGCGGTACGCGGTTGATACATCACCACTCCTTTCACGCCATGGGCGTGTAGACAGATTCTCGATAGTGTCTACTAGTAGACACATTCTCAGATCTGTCCACACATTGCTAGGGTTTTCCCGAAACCGGTCGACAGCGAACCGGTGCGGGTGTGCGGCGAAAGGGGCGGCGGATGAGCGACACGACGACCACGACGGTGGTCGACCGGCTGTTGGAAGCGACACAGAAATTGCTGGCCGCCAAGGGAATTCGCGCCACCACGATGATGGAGGTGGCAGAGGAGGCGGGGGTTTCGCGCGCCTGGCTGTACCGGCACTTCCCGGACAAGCCCGCGCTGATCGGCGCCGCGATCGTGCGGCTCACCGACACCTGGTGGAACGACGCCCGCGCCGAACTCGACCGCATCGACACCTTCGCCGAACAGCTCACCATCGGCGTGCGCATCGGTCGCGGCGCCTACGACGATCCGGGCGCGCTGCTCATGCGCCTGCGCTCGTCCGAACCCGAGGAGTTCGCGGCCTGCGCCGGCGCCGGCGTCACCGCCCTGGTCCCCGCGCTCGCGGCGTTCTGGCGGCCCTATATCGACCGCGCCGCCGAACGCGGAGAAGTGCACCCCGGCCACGATCTGGCCGAGGTCGCCGAGTGGGTGGCCCGGGTCCTCATCAGCCTCGGCACCGTCCCCGGCGACACCTTCGACCCGGACGATCCCGCCGCGGTGTCCCATCATCTGCGCACCTACCTCCTGCCCGCGCTGACGCACGCGCCCGCCGGCGCTTCCGAACGGAGCCGCCGTTCCAGCTGATTACGAGCTCACCCACTTCACACCACTCGGCTCGCCCGCCGAATGGAAAATGGAAATCATTTCCGTTAATGTCTGATGCCGCTCCATCGAGCGCTGCGCAGAACACAGAACGGAACAGAGATCAGATGAACAAGATCACCCGCATGACCGTCATGGCGATCACGGTGGTGAGCGCGTTGGGCGCCGGTTCGGCTGTCGCATCCGCCGCGCCCACGACGGCGGCAGATCACGTCCTGAGCACCGAGATCATGCCGGGCGTGCAGTACACGAGCTCCACCGCGGATCAGTCCGTGGTGATCGAGACCGCGACGGCCACGCTGGTCGCGGCGGGCGGGCAATTCCAGGTGCGCGACGCCTCCGGCGCCACGGTCGCCGGTGTCCCGGCCTTCCCGACCGAGCCGAAGGCCCTGACCGCCGTCCACGCCGCACCCGAGGTGCGGGCAGCGGCACGCGCGGCGACGCCGGAACTGCACCTGGAGAATATCGACGGCGACCCGCAGACCGAGCGATTCGATGCGGCGATCCAGGCCGCCATCAACGAATTCGGCCTGGCTACCAGCGTCGGAACAATGACCGGTGGTCTCATCGGCCTCGCCGTCGGCTGCGGAGTCGGCGCCGTAGCGGGCGCGGTGTTCGGCGCGCCCGTCCTCGACGCCGCCGGACTCACCCTCATCGCCGGCTGCCTGGCCGGAGCGGGCGTCCTGGGCGGTATGGGCGCCATCCTCGGCGCCGCGCTCCTCGGCATCCCCGTCGGCATCGCCTCCGCAATCAAGTTCCAGCACACCATGAACCAGCCCTACGAACAGCACATCCACGACAGCGAGAGCGACTGAGGACGGAACTCGGGCGTGGGCGGACCACCGCCCACGCCCCTGCCCGCTGGACGACCGCCCTCCGAATCCGCACGTCGAGCCACTGAACAGCACGGTTCGGCCCGCTACGATGGGCATCATGTCCTGCCCGGATGTCGCGCGACCGGACCTTCCCGAGTACATGACCTGGGAAGAGCTGGAGCAGTTGCCCGAAGACATCGCAGCTCGCATCGAGCTGTGGGAGGGCCGGGTGGTGTGGCTTCGTCGCGGCCCCGGTGAACACCAGGAGTTCACCAACCTGTTGTGGAGCGGCCTTCGACGCTGCGCTCGGAAACAGATGTCCGACGATCCCGAACAGTGCTGGAGTGTGCGCACGGAAACCAACGTGTTCTTCGGCAAGTCCGGCAAGTCCGACTTCGTAACACCGGATTTCATGGTTCACCGCTGTCTCGAACAGCCGTACCAGCATGTCCGCTCCCCCGACGTCGTGTTGGTGGGCGAGGTGCTGTCGCCATCGAATTCGGATGCGGATATGGAACTGAAGAAGGCACGCTATGCCAAGGCGGGGATTCCCTGGTATTGGGAGGTCACCCTCGCCACGCAACGCAGCGCCATCGCGCACGTGCACGCGTACGTCCTCGCCCCGCAGGTGGGGCCGCTGCCGCCCGGAGTATCGGTGCTGCACCAGGCGAACTACGTCCTGGCGGGCGCCTGGTCACCCACCGCCTCGGAATCGGTTCGCATCGACCATCCGTTTCCGATCGACATTCCCTGGTCGGAACTCGAATTCGGATGAGCTGTGCCGGTCTTTCGTAGCAGCCGCTACTCCGTGGACTCCCGCACGCGAATCGGGGCCCTGCCATCTATCGCCGGGCCCCGATTCGGTTGTCAGTCGATGGGTCGAGTCAGGTCGTAGACCGTCGTTCCGCCCACTGTAATTGCGGTGTAGTGGGATTCGACCCAGCTGGTGATCTCGCTCGCGCTGCCGGAGCCACCGCCCGACCCACCGCGGCCGCCGGGGCCGGCGCCCGCGAAGAAGTAGTGGATGTCGCCGTTCTTCACGTAGTCCTGGAATTGGGCGAGGGTGGGCGAGTTGTCGCTGCCGGTGAAGCCGCCGATCGCCATGATCGCTGTGCCGGTGGACAATTCGAGGCTGCCCGCGGATTGCGAGCCGACCGTGGCCGCCGCCCAGCGGTTGTTCGCACTCTTCAGCAGTTCCCGCAGGGCGGTGTTGCCGGAGTTGCCTCCGCCGGGACCGCCGTCGCGGGTGCCGGTCGAGTCGGCACTCGCCGATGGTTGCGCGTTCGTCGCGCCGCCGGATGTCGAATCCGTTGTGCCCGAATCAGTCCCATCAGGTGCGGTGCCGCCGGACGCGGATACCGAAGCACCCGGGGCATTTCCGTCCGGAGACATACCTCCGGGCCCGCCACCGAATCCGCCCATGCCGCGGCCAGTGTCGGGGCCGGAGGTCGGAATCGACCCGCTGTGCGCGGTCGCCGCTGTCTCCAGGGCGTAGGCGCTCGTGCCGGCGAAGCCGAACAGCAGTGCGGCGGCCGCGACGATCACGGTCATCCGGCCGAGGGCGTGCGCGCCGACGACGAGGACCGCCGCGACCACGATCGAGCCGATCAGGACGATCCAGCGCAGCGCCGGGTACCAGTCGGGCGTGCGGTCCAGCAGGACGAAGTTCCACACCCCGGTCGCCGCCAGCATGAGACCCAAGGCCGCACGCGCAGAGGCGAATTCACGTCCGCGCCACAGTTCCACCACCGCGATGCCGACCAGCGCGGCGATCGCCGGCGCCAAGGCCACGGTGTAGTAGGGGTGAATCGTGCCCTGCATGAAGCTGAAGACCACGCCGGTGACCAGAAGCCACCCGCCCCACAGGATCAGGCTCGCGCGGATGCGTCCGGCGCGGGGTGTGCGCCGGGTGAACCACAGGCCGGCCACCAGCCCGATCAGCGCCGCCGGGAGCAGCCACGAGATTTCGGTGCCCATCGAGTCGCCGAACAGGCGGGTGACTCCGGTGCTGCCGCCGAAGCCGGTGTTGCCGCCCCCACCGGGACCACCGCCGCCACCGCCGTTGCCTTCGCCGCCCATCACGCGGCCGAGACCGTTGTAGCCCAGGGCGAGTTCGAGCAGGCTGTTGTCCGTGGAGCCGCCGATGTAGGGCCGCGAATCGGCGGGCCACAGGCTCACCAGCGCGACGAACCAGCCACCGGAAATCACCAGCGCGACAACGGCTCCCAGGAGTTTCAGGATCTGGGCCCGCAGTACGATCGGCGCGGCGACGAGAAACACCAGGCCGAGTGCCGGCAGCACCAGGAACGCCTGCATCATCTTGGTGAGGAAGCCGAAGCCGACCGCCACCCCGGCCGCCGCCAGCCAGCGGCCACTCCCCTTCTCGGTGGCCCGGACCGTGCAATACGCCGACGCGACCAGCAACAGCACCAGCAGGGCGTCCGGGTTGTCGAACCGGAACATCAGCGCCGCGACCGGAGTCGACGCCAGCGCCGCACCCGCGATCAGCCCGGCCGCCGGACCGCTCCAGCGCCGCACCGCCCCGTACAGCAGCCCGACCGACGCCACACCCATCAATGCCTGCGGCAACAGCAGCGAGAACGAACCGAATCCGAGCAGCCGCCCGGACAGCCCCATCACCCACAGCGCGGCGGGCGGCTTGTCGACGGTGATGGCGTTACCGGAGTCGAGCGATCCGAACAGCAGCGCCTTCCAACTCTGCGTGCCCGCCTGTACCGCGGCGGCATAGAAGTCGTTGGCCCACCCGGAGGCGCTCAGTCCCCACAGATACAGGAACGCGGTCGCGACCAGCAGCACCAGCAGCCCGGGCCGCGCCCATCGCGGCTGGTCGGGCGGTCCCGAGAGGAACGCGCCCCACCGCGCCGGCTGCGGCGGCGATCCGGTCGGCCCGGCCTGCCGACGCGGCGCCTCTGTGATCGTCATACGGTTCTCCTCCGCCTCGGTCGCCGGGCTGTCTGCCGCGGCCGTTGCATCGAGGATCGCGCCCGGAGGTGGGTCGGCTCTTTGCCGAACCTATGCGCCGACTGTGAGGAGACTTCTTGACCTCAACCATGGTTGGGGTACCAGAGTTGCCGCATGACCACTTCGATCGACACCGTGACGCCATGGGTCGAGCAGCACGCTCATCCGCTCTCCGCCTCGGCCCCGGAGCATCCACTCACCGATCTGGCGCCACTGCGCCGGTCGGCCGGCGCCGCACGCGTCGTCGCGCTGGGCGCCGCGACCCGCGACACCCAAGAGTTGTCGGTGACCGCCCATCGGATCCTGCGTTTTCTCGTGGAACACTCGGGATTTCGCAGCCTCGTCCTGGAGGGCGACGATGCGACCAGCGCCGCGCTCGACGAGTACGTGCGCACCGGGGCCGGCGACCCGCGCGCGCTGCTGGCCGGGGCCCGATCGTTCTGGCGAACCGAGGAGATACTCGAGGTCGTCGGATGGATACGCCGATACAACCGGCAGCACCCCGACGATCCGGTTCGTATCGCCCATCCGGAGCCCGAGCGCCGGGTCACAGCGGAATCCGGCGACCTCGGCGATATCGAAAAGATGCTGGCAGACACTGTGATCCGCTGGCACGAGCGCACCGGGCACAAGGTCGTCTATTGGGGCGGCACGACGCATACGGTCGCCGCCGCGGCACGAAATGTGCTCCTCGGCGAGAAGCGGGTCACTCATCGCAGCGCGGGCGGCCATCTTCGAGAGCATTTCGGTTCCGGCTATCTGTCCGTCGGCCTGACGTTCGACCACGGCTCGACCGCGCACACCTTCCCTTCCCCGCCGGCCGACTTCGCCGAAGCCGTACTCGGCCGCGTCGATCTGGATGCCTATCTGCTGGACCTACGCACCCCGGGTCCGGACTCGGTGCGCACGTGGCTCACCGAGCCGGCGAAGACTCGCTTGATCGGGCCCGTGTACGACCCGCAGAACGATGATGCGTTCCACCTCTCCGGCGGATCCCTCGGCGAATGGTTCGACCTCGTCGTCCACCACCGGACGGTGACGTCCGTTCGGCCGCTCGGGTCGCATCACGGATGAGCCGGTCGTGGCGGTGTCCTGATCCGAGGGATTCGCGACCTGCACCGAGGGGCGCACGTTGCCTTCCGAGCGCACCAGCGGCCGTTACACTCGACGGTGGACGAGAAGCGCTGCGACGGAACGGTTTCCGCCGTGCTCGTCCACCGATACGACCAATGGCGCCATCGACACGGAGGCCGATGGTGGACACCGCAGCGACTACGTGGATTGGCCACCATCACCCCCAACACCTACCGTAATCTCCCTATCGTGTTCGGACAGAACACAATTGCCCTTGTTTGGCATGATTGCGCCGCAGCGGTGTGTCGCATGATCTTCGCGTTGGGCGTGTCGATTATTCGCCGGTACTTTGCCGAATATGACTGCGAAGCAGGATAATCCGCACGACTCGTTGTTTCGCAAGATCATGTCCAACCCCGCTGCGGCTGCCGGAGAATTCCGGGCCGTCCTGCCGGAGTGGCTCGTCGCGCTGATCGACTGGGACGGCATGGAATTGGCACCCAGCCGATATGTACTTCCGAACCTCCGAAACCGCGACAGCGACATCCTGTTCAAAACGACGGTCGCCGGTCGCGATGGATATATCCACCTCTTACTCGAACACCAGAGCACTCCCGACAAACATATGCCGCTGCGGGTCCTCGAGTACATGATCGGCACCTGGACTCAGCACCTGAACGACGACCCCGGATCCGGCCACTACCCCCTGGTGATACCGGTCGTGGTCAACTCCGGCCCGAACACCTGGCGGTGGAACTACACCACCGAACTGTGGGACCGCATCGGCGACGATCCCAGCATCCGCGCACATCTCGGCGATCTGGTGCCCCGGTTCCGGATCATCGTCGACGATCTCGCCGGGCTGGAGTTCAGCGATCTCTACGCCCGCGGCCTGGCACCAGCGGTACTGATGATGCTGATCCTGCACCGCCTGGCATTCAGGAACGAGCACCTGGACCGGGATCTGCAGCCGCATATCGAGGTGCTGCGCGCGGTGGAGGAATCACCGAACGCGACGAATGACCTGTTCAGCCTGTTCACGTACATTAGTAAGGTGTCCGAGACCAACGCGCGCAATCTGGGGCGCGTGGTCGACCAACTGGGCCCGCTGGCGAAGGAAGTCGCGATGACCACAGCCGAACAACTCCGCGCAGAAGGTGAAGCCAAAACCCTCCTACGGCAGCTGACCGTCAAGTTCGGCCACCTGCCCGATGAGGTCGTCGACCGGGTGCAAACCGGTGACGCGGCCGAACTGGAAACATGGGCCGAACGAGTACTGACTGCCGACACCCTCGACGAATTCTTCGCCTGACCGGACGCCAAATCCGACTCGCTCCCGCGGCGACATCGTCGCAACGTTCGGCCCACGCGGGCGTCCGTCCGTGGACGGCCGCATCCGCCGCGGACTGCGGCCATCCACGCGGAAATTACTTGGTCAGGTCGTAGACCGTCACTCCGTCGATGGTTCGGGCGGTGAAGTTCGCGGCTACCCACTGGGCGATGTCGGAGGCCTCGTGGCTGCCGCCGCTGGGGGCGCCGGGCATTCCCGCCATACCTTCACCGCCGATGAAGTAGTGGATCTTGTGCTGGGCCACGTACTCCTGGAACTGGGACAGGGTCGGTGACGGGTCGGTGCCGTTGAAACCGCCGACGGCCATGACCGGGTCGCCGGTGGCGAGCTGGTAGGCGGCGGCGCTGGTGGAGCCGACCGCGGCCGCTACCCAGGTGTAGGCGGCGGCGTTGTCGCGCAGTGCCGTAGACAGATTCGAGCCGACGGAAATACCGCCGAGGAGGCCGCCCATCGGACCACCGGCATGCGCGCCGGGACCGCCGCCGGGCGGCATCCCGCCTGGGAAGCGCCCGCTGGACGGGCCGGCGGACGGAATCGCTCCGGTGTGCGGAGTCGACGCGGTCGCCAACGCGTAGGCGGTCGGCCCCGCCAGGCCGGCGGCCAGCGCCACGGCCACCACCGCCGCACCCAGTGCCCGCGGCAATCGGGAGACCACCAGCAGCAGTGCCGCGGCACCCACACCCACCACCGCGACGACGGGCCGCAGCCACGGATTCCAATCGCTGGTGCGCGCGAGCAGGAGGCAGGCGAGAACGGTGGTCACCACCAGCGTGCCCGACAGCACCGCCGCGGCTCGAAGGTCGTTGCGCCGCAACCACAATTGCCAGGCGCCGATCGCCAGACTGCCCGCAGTGGCCGGAGCCAGCGCCACCGTGTAGTAGGGGTGCAGGATGCCGCTCGCGAAGCTGAAGATTCCGCCGGTGAGTATCAGCCAGCCCAGCCACAGCACCAGCGCTGCCCGCGTCGGATCGGTGCGGGGCGCGCGACGAGTGAGCCAGAGACCGGCGACGCCGATGATCAGCGCCGCCGGGATCAGCCAGGAGATCTGACCACCCATCTCGGAGCCGAACAGTCGCGCCCAGCCGACGTCGTAGTTCATATTGCCCAGACCGCCCACCTCGTCACCGGTGAGCCGCCCGAAACCGTTATAGCCCAAAGCCAATTCGAGCACGCTGTTGTGCTGTGAGCCGCCGATGAAGGGCCGCGAGGAGGCGGGCCAGAGCGCGACCACGGCCAGATACCAGCCCGCGGACACCACCATCGCGAGCACAGCCGCCACCGCGCGGATAATCCTCGTTTTCCAAGTAACTTGGGCCGCAAGCAGATACACCACCGCGAAAACCGGCAGCACGATGAACGCCTGCATCATCTTCGCCAGGAATCCGAATCCGACGGCCACCCCGGCCAGCGGCAACCACCACGCGGCGCTGTCCTTTTCGACGGATCGCAGCACGCAGTAGGCGGCGGCGGTCAGCAACAGCACGAGCAGGGCATCCGGATTGTCGAAGCGGAACATCAGCGCCGCGGCCGGTGTGAGCGCCAGAACGGCACCGGCGAGAACTCCCGGCCAGTGCCCGGCGACCCGGCGCACCGCGGCGTACAGCACGGCGACGGCGGCGACGCCCTCGAGCGCCTGCGGCACCAGCAGACTCCACGAGTTGAGGCCGAAGATCCGCGCGGAGATATCCATGACCCACAGCGCGCCGGGCGTCTTGTCCACGGTGATCGCGTCGGCGGCGTCGCTGGATCCGAACAGCATCGCCTTCCAGCTCTGCGATCCGGCCTGTACGGCGGCGGCGTAGAACTCGTTGGCCCAGCCGGCGGCACCCAGGTCCCACACGTACAGCAGCGCGGTGGCCGCCAGCAGCGCCACCAGCGACAGCTGCCGCCACCGCGGGCTCGCGGTCCGCGGCGGCGGCGGTTCGGTCACCGCGACCGGGGGCGTTTCCAGCACAGTCGTCGTCATATGTCGATCGTCATCGACCGAGGTGGTTGCTGCCTTGGGCTTCGCTGTGTGCCCGCTGTGAGGTCTCCTCCGGCAGCCGGACGGTGAAAACGGTATGTCCTGGTGCACTGTCGAGGCTGATCGCGCCGCCGTGTGATTTCACCACCGCCGCGACGATCGCCAGCCCCAGACCGCTGCTTCCGGCCCGCCGCGAGCGCGAGGAATCGCCGCGCGCGAAGCGTTCGAACACTTCCGGCTGCAGTGCGGCGGGAATACCGGGACCGTTGTCGGCGACCTGCCAGGTCGCGCGGCCGGCGCCGTCGCGTTCCAGCGAGACCGTGACCGTGGTGCCGGGGCCCGTATGCACCCGCGCGTTGGCGAGCAGGTTGGCCAGCACCTGGTGCAGTCGCGCCGCATCACCGGTGACGACGACCGGTTCGCCGGGCAGATCCAGATTCCACCGGTGGTCCGGGCCCGCGATGTGGGCGTCGCTGACGGCGTCGACGGTCAACCGGGTCAGATCCACCGGCTCGTGTTCGAGGCCGCGCCCGGAATCGAGCCGGGCCAGCAGCAGCATGTCCTCGACCAGCGCCGTCATCCGCCGCGATTCCGAATCCACTCGGTTCATCGCGTTGGCGACGTCGCCGGGCACCTCGGCCCGTTTCCGTTGGGCCAGTTCGGCATAGCCGCGAATCGCGGCCAGCGGGGTGCGCAGTTCGTGACTGGCGTCGGCGAGGAACTGCCGCACCCGCGTCTCACTGGCATGGCGGGCCGACAGCGCGCTGTCGATGTGATCGAGCATGCGGTTGACCGCGGAACCGAGCTGTCCGACCTCGGTACGCGGATCGGCGTCGTCGGCCGGAACCCGCACCGGTAACGCCACTTCGCCGCGATCGAGCTGCAGATCGGCCACCCGGGAGGCCGTGGCGGCCACTCGGTCCAGCGGTGCCAGCGCGCGGCGGATCACCCAGATGCCCACGGTGATCGCGACGACGAGCACCACTGCGGTGACCACCACCAGGATCAGCAGGACCCGCATCAGCGTGGCGTGAACCGCGGTCAACGGCATACCGGTCACCACCGTGGCGCCCGACCAGGTCGAATTCGCGACCACGCGATAGGAGCCCTGCCCGTCGAGGTCGACGGTCACCGGATCGCCGTCCGACGCCACCCGGGCCAACTGCTGCCGGGCGGCCGCGGACAAACTGGTCTGGGTCCCGTCGGCATCGATCTTGGCGGCGGTGACGTCGGCGCCGTCGATACTGGCGCCGACGGTATCGGCTTGAATGCCGCGCCGGTCCAGGAAATCCGGCCCGGGACCGCCGTGGTTCGGCGGCGGCCGATAGCCGTGGTCCGGATCGCCGGGTGGCGGCCCGAGACTCGGCCCACCGCCGGCCTCGCCGAGGGAACGCTTCTGCACATCGACCAACTCGGTGTCGAGCTGATGCACGAGAAACTGCTGCAGCGCGAATTCCGTTGCGGCGCCGATACCCACGACCACGACCACCAGCAACAGCAACTGTCCGACCAGCAGTCGCGCGCGCAACGACCAACCACGCGCCGACCACCGACGGCGAGACCGCGGCTCGCTCGCCGGGGCCTCACCCGGCGGGTTTGAGGACATATCCGGCGCCGCGCAGGGTGTGGATCATCGGTTCGCGACCGCTGTCGATCTTCTTGCGCAGATAGGAGACATAGAGCTCGACGATGTTGGAGCGGCCGCCGAAGTCGTAGCTCCAGACCCGATCCAGAATCTGCGCCTTGCTCAGCACGCGACGGGGATTGCGCATGAAATAGCGCAGCAGTTCGAACTCCGTGGACGTCAGCGTGATCGGCTCGCCCGCGCGCGTCACCTCGTGGCTGTCCTCGTCGAGCATCAGATCGCCCACCACGATCTGAGCGTCGTTGTCGACGGTGGTGATGCCGGTGCGGCGCAGCAGTGCGCGCAGGCGCAGGACCACCTCCTCGATGCTGAACGGTTTGGTGACGTAGTCGTCGCCGCCGGCGGTGAGCCCGGCGATGCGATCCTCGACCGAATCCTTCGCGGTCAGCAGCAGCACCGGCAGATACGGCAGATCGCGGCGCAGCTTCGCGAGCACCTCGAGCCCGGTCATATCCGGCAGCATCACGTCGAGAACCACCACGTCGGGGCGGTTCTCGCGGGCCGCGGTGACCGCGGTGCGGCCGTCGGCGGCGGTGACGACCTGCCACCCTTCGTAGCGCAACGCCATCGACACCATTTCCGCGAGCACCGGTTCGTCGTCGACGACGAGGACGGTCACGGGGCTGCCGTCCGCGCGGCGCATCACGACGCGCTCGGCCGGAGTGTTCGTGGTGGTCATGACCCCAGTCTGGGAACGGCGGCTAGGTGTCCGCTGTGCCGTGTCTGGGGGTCGGCTGTGAGTGCGGCGGTCGCGGCGCGTTCACCACAGCGGGTACCGAACGAGTCCACAGCGCAGACCCAGCTTCGCACCGCAGGGTTGACCGAGCAACGCGATCGCGGCATCGACGGCCCGCGATCGCATTCGACGACAAGGAGTACGCGATGACCGAGCCCACCCCACAGCCTCCGGCCGAGCCGGAACACACCTGGGGCGCGGCGCAGACCCGGCCGGCCGCCACCTGGTCGACGAAGAAGTCGCTGGCCGCGGTCGGTATCGCCGCGGTGATCGCGGCGGCCGGGGGCGGCGTCGTCTACGCGGCCACACATTCCGATGGCAGTGCGCACGGTGGTCCGGGCGGGGCCGGGACCAGCTGGGGCGGCGGGCACAACACCGCGGGCCCGGGCGGTATGGGCATGACCGGCCAGAGCCTGCACGGCCAGTTCGTGATCAGCGACGGCAACGGCGGCTACACCACCGAGATCACTCAGACGGGCACGGTGACCGCGGTATCGGACACCTCGATCACCGCCGAGAGCGCCGACAACTTCACCCAGACCTACACGATTTCCGGCAGCACCCAGCATTCGGCGGTGAAAGTCGGTGACACCGTGCGCATTCAGGGCACGGAGGCGAACGGGGCCGCCACCGCGACCGCGATCACGAGCGGCACCGAATCCGGGCAGATGGGTGGTCGCACCGGACGGTCGGGCCGCTTCGGCGGAATGGCGCAGGGCGGCGATCCGGGGCAGAACGGTCCCGGACCGGGAGGCGCGGCGCCCGGACAGGGCGGCGGACCCGGGATGGCACCGCCGATGGACGGTGCTCCGAATCAGCCCAACGGCTGATCGCAGGAACGTCGGCGGGTCCATGCCCGCCGACTCGCGGCGCGTCACGCATGCGCGGCGCGACGCGCCCCACCGGCGGAATCCACAACGCCCGACGGTCGGCACACCTCTGGCAAACTGGGCGGATGGATGGCGATGCGGTGATCGTGCCCATGGGTCTGGGGCATTTGCGGCAGGTGCTGGATCTGGGTCACGAAGTGTTCGACACCAGCGTCAAGCCCTACACCTCGTGGTCGTTGACGTCGGTGGCCGAACATTTGGATTCGGCGGACAACGCGTGCTGGGTGGCATTGGATTCGGATCGGGTGGTGGGATTCGTGCTCGGGTCCATGGAATTCGAATTGCGGGACGACTGGGGATATCTGGAGTGGGTCGCGGTGGCGCCGGATATGCAGGGGCGCGGGCTGGCGCGGCGACTGGTGGATATCTGTTCGGAAGCGTTGTTCGCGCGGGGAGCGCGCCGCATCGTGACCGACGTGGAGCAGAGCAATACCGCCTCGGCCACCCTGATGACCCGCAGCGGATTCAGTCCGGCCGCCTCGGTCACCCTGTTCGTCCGGCCCAATCCCGCTGAGCCGGAACGGGATTCGGAAGCACCGCTGCCGCCGATCGCGCCGGGCGCCAAACGGGCGTTGATCAGGCGAGGCCGTCTCGCGGGCGACAATCGCAGCACGCACTGAGCCGCGCGAGCCGCCGCACGCTATCCGATCCGTCCCTGCCGCAGCGCGGGCGCTGTGCCGAGGATGCCGACGCCGGATGCACTGCCGTCGCGGGGCGCACGGTCGACGCACACCGCCCGCACCAGGAAGTAGTTCAGGACCGGAATCAGCAGTTCCACCGGCGTCATGAGCACGTAGAACCAATTGGGTTCCCCGCTCACCACCCATGCCAGCAGCCGGGCGATTCCGCCGGCGAAGAAAACGGCGCCGAGCGCGTTGATCGCCGGCCCTCGGTGCTCCACATCGCGCGCACACCACGCCACGGCCAGTCCGTATGCGCCGAACACGACCGCGTAGAAGCGCATATCGGAATCGACGGTGGCGTTCACCGGTCCCGCGCCGATGACGCTGGCGGTACCGAAGAACAAGTGCGCCAACGCAATTCCCGCACACACCAGCCCGAACACCAGTAGCCAGATCTGCAGCACTCGTCGCATGCCGACCCCTATTAGACGGTTGTTGAATAAGCTCCACGGTAGGCCGCTGCCGCCGCTCACGTCAACCACCGCACGCCTACGATGAGCAGATGCCGAGCCGACGCCGCCTCACCCCCGAGCAGCGCCGCGACGAATTGATGGATGTGGGCGCGCGATTGTTCGGCGAACGCTCGTTCGACGAGGTCGCGATGGAGGACATCGCCGCCCACGCCGGCGCCTCCCGCGCCCTGATGTACCACTACTTCCCCACCAAGGGCGAGTTCTTCGCGGCCATCTGGAAGCGCGCTCACGATCGACTGCTCGCCGAACTGCGCATCGACCCCGAGGAGCCGGTTCGCACCGCCGTCTATCGGAGCCTGGTGGCGCATCTGGATTTCTATCGCGCCCACGTTCCGCTGGTTCTCATCGCCAACCGCACCGCGCCGGCCACCGATCCGGCGGTGCGTGGACCGGTGGTCGAGGACCTGAATGCCCTGTGCGAGCGCGTCCTCGACGCGTGTGGCGCCACGGGGCACACCCGAGAGGTGGCGGCCGCGGCGCTGAGCGGATGGATCGCCTTCATTCGCGAGGTCGCCATCGAATGGCTTGCCCATCAGCGCATTTCGCGTGACGAAGTGTTACGGATGTGCATGGCGACCCTGGACGCCACCGCGGGTGCCCAGCTCGATCTGACCGCGCCGCCGCGGCGGTGAGACGTCGTGGTCCGCTATCGCCGGGAGAGCCGATCGAACACCGCGCTCGCCGCGCCGAAACCGAGCACCCCGAGCCCCGCACACCAGACCAGGGCCAGTGCCGCGCTTGCGCCGGTTCCGCTCGAATTCAGCAGACCGCGCACGGTATCCACCACGGGCGTGGCGGGCTGGTAGGCGGCGAAGCCGCGCAGCCAGGCGGGCATGGTGGAGGTCTGCACGAACGCGCTGCTGATGTAGGGAATGAACATGATCGCGTAGGTCATCCCGCCGGCCGCCTCGGGATTCTTCGCCACCAGCCCGAGCGCGACCGCGATCCAGCAGATCGCCACCACGAACAGCACGATCATGGCCAGCGCCCCCAGCCAGCCGAGTACGTCCGCCCGCGGGCGATAGCCGAGTAGGACGGCCACGGTCACCGCGATCGCGATGGCTGCGAGATTGCGCGCCACCCCCTCCCCGACGTGTCCGGCCAGGATCGCCTGCCGGAACATCGGCAGCGTCCGGAATCGGTCGATACTGCCCCGGGTCATATCCGCCGAGACCGCGGTCGCGGTGATCGACGCACCGAAACCCGTACACAACAGCATGATTCCGGGCACGACGTAGTCGAGGTAGGAACCACCGACGTCGATCGCGCCGCCGAAGACGTAGGTGAACAGCAGCATCACCAGGATCGGCATGAGCAGCGAGATGATCAGCGTGTCCGGACTGCGCAGGGTGTGCCGGGCGCACCGGCGGAACATCACCGCCGAATCCGCGGCGATCATCCTCACCGGGCTGCCGCCTCGACGATATCGGCGGCATGGGCGGCGGCGCCCTCGGTGCGCAGGGTAGCCGCGAATTGCCGTGCACGGGCGCGACGTTCGGGTTCCAGCAGCGTGGTCACGCCGCGAACGAGTCGTTCGGTGGTGAGCTCGGTGAAACGCAGGTGTGCGCCGAGCCCGAGCCGATCCACCTGCCCGCCCCACATCGGCTGTTCGAACGACACCGAACACACCAGTGTCGGCAGACCGGCCCGCAGACTTTCGAACAACGTGCCTATCCCGCCGTGATGCACCGCGGCCGCGCAGTGCGGGAACACGAGGTCGTAGGCGAATGGGCCGACCACTTTCACCCTCGAATCACCCTGGGTACGAGCGGTTCCCATACCACTCCAGCCCGCGCTCACCAATGCTCGCACCCCGAGTCGCCGCGACACCTCACCGACCATGGCCAGGACGGCGGCGGGATCGCTGATCGGCATACTGCCGAATCCGAAGAACACCGGCGCCTCCCCCGCCCGCACCCAGGACAGGATGTCGGTGTGGTCGTCGCCGAGTTCGCCCACCGCGTGCCGGGTCTGCTGATCCAGCGTCAGGAAGCCGGTGAACGGGCGCCGGCCGTCCCACTGCGCCGGCAGCCCGGGCACCAGTGCCGGATCGTAGATCTGCACCTCGGGGACCCGCCGCCGGGCCAGCACCGCCGCGATACTCGCCCGCGATTTCGGCAACCCGAGCATGCCGCGCAGATCGTTCAGATAGCGCATGAACACGATCCGCCGCAGGTTCTCCGCCACCGCCCACGTCGCACGATTCACCGGAGCGGGCGGCGCCCAGGTCGCCGGCAGCGCGCCCGGAAACGGATAGGCCCCGTTCGCCCGGGCCGGGTAGTAGTGCAGGCTAACCAGCGGCACATCCATCGCCTCGGCGACCGAGCACGCGCGGTCCTCGGTGACGGTGCTGGCCACGATCAGGTCGGCGCCCGCGCACACCTCGACCACCTCGCGGTTCATCCGATCGGCATAGTCGGCCATCTGCCGGGCGACCAGCTGCATCAGCCGCAGCGTATTGCCCGCGGCGAGGGCGCGCTGCCCTGCCTCCGAGCTGTAGAGCTGCTGCACATCGGGCCCGCAGGCGCGCGCGGCGAGCCCGGCCGCGGAGGCGAAATCGACCAGATTCGGCGGCGCGCCCAGCACCACGTCGTGGCCGCGGCGCCGCAATTCCAGCCCCAGGGCCAGCACCGGTTGCACGTCGCCGCGGGTGCCGGTCAGCGGAATGGCGATTCTCATGTCGAGTTATCTCCCCTTTTCCCGAGAGCGCAACACTTTCGGCCGAGAAACCCGATGGGGACACTATGGGATATCGAACCAACGGGCGCGTGGGTAACGTGCCGGGCGTGCACATCGCCATGTTCATGGACTATCACCCGGCGACGCTGGGCGGGGTGCAGACCGCGGTGGCGGCACTGCGCCGCGGCCTCGAACGCGCCGGGCACCGGGTGACACTGTTCGTGGCGCCACTGTCGGGCACTCCGTCCCCCGCTACGGAAGCCGACGACGGGGTGATCGAACTGGCTCCGCTGGCCGGCGCGGTGGTGAACGGCTTCCCGATGGTGCTGCCCACCGCACGCAACGCCGCACTGATCGATGCCGCCTTCGCCGCCCGCGGCCCGGTCGATCTGGTCCACACCCACACCACCTACGGGGTCGCCATCTCGGGAATGAAAGCCGCACGGCGGCACCGGATTCCGCTCGTACACACCGCACAGAGCCGCGACGACGCCTTCATCGAGCACACCGCACCGGCGCCCTACCTCTCCGCGCTGGCGCTGCGAATCCTGCACGGCCGCTTCGTCAACCACCCCGCACGGATGCCGCGTGGCGCGCAGAGCCGGGCCGCCCGCCATGCGTGGCACACCATCGTGGGTCAGGGGCAGGCCGCCGACCGGGTCATCGCACCGACCCGCCATTTCGCCGATCTGCTGCTCGGCCACGGCCTCACCCGGCCGATCCGGGTCGTGTCCAACGGCGTCGACGACACACTCGTCGACAACCGGCGCCCGGTCGAGCGCGACGCCGACGGCCCGCTGCGGTTGATCTGGTGCGGCCGGCTCTCCGCGGAGAAGCGACTGCTCGAATCGATCGACGCGGTGCGCCGCGTCCCCGACTGCACCCTCGACGTGTACGGCGAGGGTGAACTGTTCGATCGCGCCGCCGCGGTGGTCGCCGAATACGGCCTCGCGGACCGAATCACTCTGCACGGCAGGGTTTCTCAGGAGCAATGCCTCGACGCCATGGCCGCAGCGGACGCCCTGCTGTTTCCGTCGTGGGGTTTCGACACCCAAGGCATGGTGCTGCTGGAGGCGATCGCCACCGGGCTGCCCGTGCTGTACTGCGATCCGGACCTGGCCGAATCCATCCCGGCGGGCGGCGGTCTGCGCGCCGACGACACCTCCCCCGCAGCACTGGCGGATGTGATCGCCCGGCTGGCGACAGATCGCGCCGAGTTGCTCGCGATGCGCGCCGAGATGGCCGGGCATCGGGATTCGGTGCGACAATCCGGCCGCATCGGCGCGATCGTCGAGGTCTACCGGCAGGCACGGGCCGATACCGAGCCCGCCGCGCAGCCGCCGGTGCCGCGACGACTCTCCGATGTCCCCACCGCGCCCGGCGCCCTGCCGTTGATCGGCCACAGCCTGCGCGCGCTGCGCGACGCACCGGGTTTCGTGACCTCGCTCGCCGACCTCGGCCCGATCGTGCGCATCCGGTTCGGCCGCAAAACCGGCTATGTGCTCACCACTCCTGAGCTGGTACGCGAGGTCGGCCTCGGCGACGCGGAACTGAATCGCGACGACCTGCGGGAAGCGATCGCCGATGTGGCGGGCGGTTCGGTGAACGTGCTGCGCGGCGCCGAACACAAACTGCGCCGGCGCATGATCGCGCCCGCGCTGCGGCAGAGCCGGCTCGCCGAATATGCCGTCACCGCGGCCGGATTGGCCGATACCTGGTCGGCCGCACTGCCCGCCGGTGGCCGGGTCGACCTGATGGACGAGGCGCACGGACTGATCCTCGACACGGTGTCCTCTACGTTGTTCACCGCCGAATTCAGCGAGACGGCCCGCCGCCGGATTCGCGACAACGTGCCGTGGCTGCTGAGCCAGGTCATTCTGCGCACCGCGCTGCCGCCGCAGATCCGCCGCCTCCGGGTGATCGCGAATCGACGCTGGCAACGCAAGGCACACCATCTGCGTGCCGCGATCGGCGCCGCGATCGCCGAGTACCGCCGCCGCGACGAGGATTTCAACGACGTGGTGTCGGCGTTGATTCGCCATACCGATCCCGAGACCGGCGCGCGACTGTCGGACGAGCACATCATCGACGAGGCCATCCTGATGCTGGCCGGTGGGGTGGGGTCGATGGCCTCGCTCACCGGCTGGCTGTGGCACGAGGTGATGCGGCGCCCCGATATCGCCGAGCGGATACGTGCCGAACTCGACGAGGTGGTGGGCGCCGGCCCGGTGCGCGCGGAGCATATCGCCGAGCTCACCTACCTGAAACAGGTTGTCTCGGAGACTCTTCGGTTCTGGGGGCCGTGGATCAGCGCCGGTAACGCGTCGGGGCCGGTGACCGTCGGTGGACTCACCATTCCCGACGGCACCGCCATCATGTTCAGCCCGTATCTGGTCCAGCACGACCCGCGCCACTTCCCGAATCCCGAGGCCTTCGATCCCGACCGCTGGTCGCCGGACCGCACCGGCGAGATCGACAAGCAGGCGAACCTGTCCTTCGGCGTCGGTCGCCGGCGCTGCCTGGGCGATCATTTCGCGCTGCTGGAGATCACGCTGGCCTCGGCGGCACTGCTGGCCCGGTGGCGACCCGAGCCGGATCCGGCCTACGTCGTGCGAGCCTCGAACCGCGACTTCGTCCTCTCACCCTCCGCGATTCCGGTGACCCTGCACCGGCGTTAGCGACGGCGCAGCAGCACCCCGCGGATGAACGCCGCCTGCCCGGAATGCTGGATGTCGTCGTCGACCACGCTGAGCAGCCGCACGCCGAGGGTCACCGGCGGATCCCAGCGGGTGTCGACGATCCGCGGCAGGTCGGCGTCGGTGAGGGTGCGGACGTACTCGACGGTGCGGTCGTGGACGGCGTCGTGATAGCCCAGCAGCGACTCGGCCGGAACACCGTCGAGGGCCGCCACCGCGTCCGGACCATCGCCGTATCCGGTCGCTGATTCCTCGAAGGGCAGATCGAAGCGGCGAGCCCAGCCGGCCGCCGTCCACACCTGTTCGGTGCCGGCCACGTCGGCGACATGGTCGTCCTGCACGCGGGTCAGATGCCAGATCAGCCAGGCGATGGAATTGGCCCCCGGATCCAGCCGCGCGGCCAGTTCCTCCTGGGTGAGCCCGGCGACCGCGCCGTGCACGTTCTCCTTGATCCGTCCGAAGGCGTCTACCAGCAGATCGGTGCTCGTCATGCTGGTATGCAAGCACATCACACCGACAGTTCGGTGGAACCGGTGTGAATATGCCCGCTCACAAGGTGTTTCACCGTGGTTCACCGGCCCGGTCCGCCCCGGCGAACCGAGAGTGGAAGACGGACAGAGAGTTCGGCACGTTCCTGCTACCCTGGTCGACAGTCCGGTTACGGATGTCCGGCCGGGCGGCTAACCAAGCCTCTTGTCCTACAACAGATGTGGGGTGACGCTGTAGGACCATACCGACAGGTAGGACCATACCGACAGCGGAATTCTTCGTCGCGCTCGACAGTTCATTCTCTGGAGTCACATCTTTTGACCACACCACGTTCTGCACTGTCCGCACTGCCCGGCGCGGGCGGTCCCGCCACCTGCCCGGTCCAGCACATGGGTTCCCCGGTCGACACCGACGGCCCCCGGATCCTGCTGGACACACCGGAATTCGCCGCCGATCCGCACGCCAAGTATCGGGAGATGCGCCGGCGCTACGGTTCGCTGGTCCCGATCGAGTTGTCCCCCGGCGTCCCGGCCACGCTGGTGATCGGCTACCACACCGCGTTGCGGATCCTCAACGATCCCGAGCACTTCCCCGCCGACCCGCGGGCGTGGCAGGACACGATTCCCGAGGACTGCCCGGTGCGGCCGATGATGCAGTGGTATCCGAACGCGCTGCGCAACGCGGGCAACGTCCACCTGCGCTACCGGCAGGCCTATACGGCGGCCGTCGACGGTATCGACCTGCACGCGCTGCACAGCACGGTGGAGAAGATCGCGATCCCGCTGATCAACAGCTTCTGTGAGGCCGGATCGGCGGATCTGGTGTCGCAGTATGCCTTCCCGCTGGTCTTCGAATCGCTGAATCGCATGGTGGGATGTTCGGCCGAGCTGGGTCAGCGCGTGGCCACCGGTATGGCGGCGCTGTTCGACACCGTGAACGCGGCCTGGGGTATGGAACATCTGAGCCAGGCGCTGATGGAGCTGATCCACCTGCGCCGCGCCGAACCCGGCGACGACGTCACCTCGCGGCTGGCCCACCACCCGGCCAACCTCAGCGACGAGGAGATGCTCTACAACCTGATCAGCTTCTACGGCGCCGGCATCGAGCCCCAGCAGAACCTGATCGCCAACACCCTGCTGCTGATGATCACCGACGACCGGTTCGGCGGCGGCATGCTCGGCGGCAGCCTCTCCACCCGCGACGCGCTGGACGAGGTGTTGTTCAAGGATCCGCCGATGGCGAACTTCTCGATCAGCTATCCGCGCCAGCCCATCCTTATCGACAACGCCTGGCTGCCCGCGCATCAGCCGGTGGTCATCAGCCTGTCCGCGTGCAACAACGATCCGGTCATCGCCGGCGGCGACCGCACCGGCAACCGCTCGCATCTGGCCTGGAGCGCCGGACCGCACGCCTGCCCGGCCCGTTCGGTGGCCTACCTGGTGGTGCAGGACGCGATCGACCAGCTGCTCGACGCGCTGCCGGAGATGCGCCTGGCCATCGAGCCGAGCGAAATCACCTGGCGCCCCGGCCCGTTCCACCGTGCGATGGCAGCGCTACCGGTCACCTTCCCCGCATCTCCTCCGTTGAATTTGCTGTAAGGAGCTTCCGATGAAGCAGGAACCACTGGTGCTCGATCTGACCGGCGCCGATATCCACGCCGAGAACGAGCGCATCCGGGAACGCGGTCCCGTGGCGCTGGTGGAGTTGCCGGGCGGGGTGCCGGCCTGGTCGGTGACCGATGCGGTCGTGTTGAAGAATCTGCTGTCGGATCCGCGCGTGTCCAAGGATCCGCGCCGGCACTGGTCGGCCTATATCAACGGTGACATCAACGAGTCGTGGCCGCTGCAACCGTGGGTGGCGGCGCAGAACATGTTCACCGCCTATGGCACCGAGCATCGGCGACTGCGCAAACTGGTCGCGCCGGCGTTCACGCACCGGCGCACCACCGCGATGCGCCCGCGGATCGAGGCGATCGTGGCGGATCTGCTCGAGCGGTTGAGCGCGACCGCGCCCGGGGAGATCGTGGACCTGCGCCCGAACTACGCCTACCCGGTGCCGATCCGGGTGATCAGCGAACTGCTGGGGGTGCCCGATCATCTGGACTCGGCCATCCACGCCTGTGTCGACGGCTTCTTCGACACCTCGTTCACACCGGAGCAGGCGCAGGCGAACTTCATCGAAATGGGCCGGCTGATCGGTGAATTGGTGGCGTTCCGCCGGGAGAACCCGGGCGACGACATCACCAGTGTGCTGATCGCGACCCGCAACGAGGACGGCGCCCAGCTCTCGGAGACCGAACTCGTCGACACCCTGATGCTGGTGATCAACGCCGGCCACGAGACCACGCTCAACCTGATCGATCAGGCCATCGTGGCACTGCTCACCCACCCGGAGCAGCGCGCCGATGTGATCGAGGGCCGGGTGCCGTGGGCGGAGCTGGTGGAGGAGACGCTGCGCTACCAGGCGCCGGTCGCGCATCTGCCGTTGCGCTATGCCGTCGAGGACATCGAGGTCGGCGAGATCCGGATTCCGAAGGGTGAGGCGATTCTCGCCTCCTACGGTGCGGCGTGCCGCGATCCGAAGGTGCACGGCGAGACCACCGCCGAGTTCGACGTCCATCGGGCGAACAAGGAGCACCTCGCCTTCGGCCACGGTGCGCACCACTGCCTGGGCGCTCCCCTGGCACGGATGGAGGCCGCGATCGCGCTGCCGGCGCTCTTCGAACGCTTCCCGGATCTGCGGCTCGCGGTCGATCCGTCCGAGCTGAAGCCGCTGGGCAGTTTCATCTCCAACGGGCACATCTCGGTTCCGGTATACCTGCGATAGTTCGGCCGGTTCCGCGCCGGCGCTCGTCGGCGCGGAACCGCCTACTGTGGGATCTCGTGCGGGCGGCGTAGGACCGGGCAGTGCCACACCGGGAGGCGAACCGATGGCGTATTCGGACGTGCGGAACCTGTCGCATCCACTGTCCGCCGAGGTCGTATCGGTGTTCCCCGGCGATCCCGCGCCGCGGATCGACACCATCGCCACACTCGACGACCACGGCTTCCACCTGCAGGCGGTCACCGTCGGCGAACACACCGGAACCCATTGGGGCGCACCGGCCCACTTCACCGCCGGTGCGGCGACGGCCGATCGGCTCGATCCCGAGGATTTCGTCCTGCCCGGCGTCCGGATCGATATCAGCGCGCGGGCCGAACACGATCGCGATTACGCGGTGACGGTCGACGATCTGCTCGAATGGCAGCAACGGCACGGCCCCTTCCCCGCCGAGGCCGCTGTCCTCCTGCGCACCGGCTGGGAAAGATACTGGGGCACCGACGCTTTCGCGTCGGTCGATGCGCAGGGCCGCATGCATCACCCCGGGTTCTCGGTGGCGGCGGTGCACTGGCTGCTCGACCACGGCGTACTCGGCCGGCGCGGCGCCCTCGGCACCGACGCCTTCAGCCCCGATATCGGCACCGACGACAGCTATCGGGTATCGAAGCTGTTGTACCGCGAACACCGCCTCAGCCTCGAAATCCTCGCCCACCTGGCGGATCTGCCGGCTCGGGACTTCACCGTCGTCGTGGGCGGATTCGTCACCGAGGGCGGGTCGGGATCACCGGCGTCGATATACGCGTTGATCGGATCCTGAACAGCCGATGGTGGTCACGGCCCCGAGTCGCCCGGCTTCTCGGGGGATGTCCGGTACTCACCGCAACGGTTCGAGAACCCGCTCCACCAATGCGGTGTCACAGTATTCGGTCACCTCGAGCAACTGCCCGGCGTCGACCCGGAATACGAAGCAGTAGTACTGGTCGTAGGTCTCGCCGCGGATCGTCGTCGCCGCACTGTGGGCCTGCACGACCACCCGATCACCGTCGGCGTGAACGGCGTCCGCGCTGATTCGGTAATCGGTGAACTGCGCCATCAGGGGACGTAGAAGACCCTGTACCGCAGTCGTTTTCGGCTCCCAACTGCCCGACCACGACCAGTGCCCGGGAAAGGTCCAGCGAAACTCCGGGGCCATCGCATCGCTCAGCGCCCGGGTCTCGCCGGCGGCCATCCGCTCGAAGATGTTCTGCAGCAGCGCTCTGTTCTCGTTCACACTCACTCAGCCGACGCTAAACACGGCCGACCTATGCGACAAGCGACGATCTCGCATCTCTGGTATCAGTATTTCGCATGGGTGAGTTCACCGTTCTCGGCTTGCGTGTCGTCCGCGAAGCCGCCCGCTGCGGCTCGTTCTCGGGCGCGGCGGACCGGCTGGGCTACACCCAATCCGCGGTCTCCCGGCAGATTTCGCTGATGGAGCAGGCGGCGGGGCATCCCCTGTTCGAGCGGCACGCTCGCGGCGCCGCGCCGACCGCGGCCGGGCAGATCGTGGTCCGGCACGCGGAAGCGGTCTTGGCCGAATTCGACAGCATCCGCGAGCAATTGGATCGCCTGACCGCGGGCCCGCCCGCGACCGTGCGTGTCGGCGCGTTCTCGACCGCGATGGCGGCGCTGGTGCCGAGAGCGGTGGCGGCGACGTCGGCGCGGGTGCCGCTGCGAGAGGGCACCAGTCCTCGGCTGCTCACCGCGGTGGCGCGCGGCCGGCTGGACCTGGCCGTCGTCACCGAAACCGGCACGCTCGCCGACGATGTGGAGGTGGAATTGCTGCTCGACGATCCGCTGCTGGTCGCGGTCGCGCCGAGCCACCGGCTGGCCGGGCGGATCAGTGCGGCGCCGGCGGAATTTCGCGGCGAGCGCTGGATCGCGGGCAGCACCGAGCACGGCAGCACCCTGCTCGGCGCGTGGCGCGATTCGCGGCACGAACCCGATATCGCCTTCGTCGCGCGGGATTGGGTCGCGAAATGGGGTCTGGTCGCGGCGGGTTCGGGCATCACCGTCGTGCCCGGTATCGCGGTGCCGGCGGTACCCGCGAATATCGCGTTGCTCCGGATCGATCACCCGGAGGCGGTGCGCCCCACCCGCGTCGTCCACAACTCGGCGCGCAACGCCGCGACCTCGGCGGCGACGCGGGCGTTCATCGAGGCGTTGCGCGATGCCGCGGCAGTCCTCACGAATGAGATGCGGGGACGGCTGCGCCCGATCGCCTCGGGGTCGCGAACGAGCTCGCAGTCATAGCGCTCGCGGGTCCGTCGCGGCGAGAATATCTGCGGATCAGCGGAATTGGTCGCGGTGACGCTCGCACCATTCGGCGAAGGTGCGCGGTGCGCGGCCGAGCAGCCGCCGCACCGCATCGGTCCGCAGGCCGACGGTGTCGGCGCGCATCACCGTGAATCCCTCCAGAATCGCTGCCGCGAGCGCCGGGGGCGCGCCCTGGGGATAGCGGGACCGGACGGCCTCCTCGGCCGTCGTGGCGGTATGGACCGGGATCGGCCGGCCGATCGCGCGGGCCAGCACCTCGACCTGCTCGCCGATGGTGAAGGTCTGCTCGCCGGTAAGACAGTAGGTGGTGTCGTGCCCCGGCTCGGTGAGTGCGATCGCCGCCACCGCCGCGATATCGGCGGGGTCGATCGGCGCATAGCGGCCGGGGCCGGTCGGATCGAACACGGGCCGGCCGGCGCGGATATCCGGCGCCCACTCAAGGGCATTGGTCATGAATCCGCCGGGACGCAGGATCGTCGCGGAAATGCCCGAGGCACCGACGATTTCCTCGCGTTCGTGGTGCCAGCGCCCCATGGCCGGCATCGGATCGCCCAGCACGTTGTACGACGACACCAGGACCAGATGTCGCACCCCCGCTCGCCGCGCCGCCGCCACCGCATGCCGCGCGGGCTCCACCGCCAGCCCCGGAACGAGCAGGAACAGCGAGTCGATCCCCTCGCACGCCGCTCGCAACGCCGCCGGATCCGCCAGGTCGCCGGCCACACGTTCGGCGGAGGCCGGGAGATCGGCGGCGCGAGCCGGATCGCGCACGAACAGGCGCATCGCCGCACCCGCGCTGTCGAGTCGCGCCACGAGCTCTCGGCCGATATGTCCGGTCGCGCCGGTCACCAGTATCATTTCTACCCCTAATCGTTAGCCGCCTATCGACAAACATTAGGCGGCTAACGACACTCGGTCAATCCGGGGCCTCGGCGAACGAACGCGGGCCGCGACACCCACCCGGTTGGCGGGCGGAATCGGTCCGTCGGCGACGGCCGGGTCGTAGCGTGAGCGCATGCGCGCGCTCGTGTTCTCGATGTGGGCCTCGGTGGTGTTCGTGGTGGTCTCGCTGGCGTGGGGGCTGGCCGCGGGATCGCAGATGATCGTGTTCGACGGACTGTATTCGCTTGTGGGCATCGCGCTTTCGGCGGTGTCGGTGGCGGCGCAGCGGACCGTCGCCAAGGGGGCCGACGCGTCGTATCCGTGGGGGCGCGAGACCTGGGAGCCGGTCGTCATCGTGGTGCGCTCGACCGCGCTGGGCGGGCTGTGTGTCTACGGATCTGTGAACGCGGTGCGCGAGATCCTGCACGGCGGCCGGGCCGTGTCGGCGGTCTCCGCGCTGGCGTACGCGATCACCGCGTCACTGCTCAGTGTGCTGGTGGCGCTGGTGCTGTGGCGGGCCGCACGCTCCGGTTCGGGACTGGTGCGGGCCGAGGCCGCCGAATGGGGCGGCGATGCGGCCTTCAGCCTGGTCACCCTGGCCGGATTCGGCGCGGCGGTGGCATTGGAGTCCGCCGGTCGCGGCGACATCGCCCGCTACGTCGACCCCACGCTCGTGATCATCGTGTCCCTGGCTTATCTCTGGATCCCGATCCGGTTGTTCCGCTCCGCTTTTCGCGAAATTCTCACCATGGCCGCCCCGCGCTCGGTGGTCACCGACGTCGAGCGACTGTGCGACTGCGTCCGCACCACCCACGGCTTCGCCGAATCCTTCGTTCGCGCCTCCACCGTGGGCAGCCGCCTCGATCTGGAACTCGCCTTCGTCCTCGGTCCCCGGACGCCGGAACGCACCGTCGAATCCTTCGACGCCATCCGCGCCGATATCGACGCCCAGCTCAACGCCCGGAACTACCACCACTCGACATCGGTGGTCTTCACCGCGGATCGCCACTGGGTGGAGTGGGCAGTGACGTGAACGACGTTGCCGAGCCGACGGTTTCGGCATAACGCCGAAACGGGACCAGCGCCTCCTCCCCCACGCCGAACAGCAGCTAGTGTCCAAGACACTGTCCCCATCAGTGCCATTGGTGCGACCTATAGTTGGTCGATGGAGCTGCGCCACATCCGGTATCTGCTGGCCGTCGCCGACCACGGCCACTCCCTATAGCCACTGGTCATGCAGGCTGGTCTCAGTCCCCCAGCCACTCCGAACGGAGCGCTCCATGCATGACCTCACCACCGGCGTCACGCACTTCCGCGACGCCGTCTTCCCCGCCAAGGCGCAGTTGTTCGCTTGGCTCACGACGACTCACACGCCCGCCACGCTGTTCATCGGCTGCTCGGACGCACGCGTCGTCCCCGAACTGATCACCAGCAGTGAACCCGGTGAGCTGTTCGTGATTCGCACCGCGGGCAATCTCGTTCCCGCCTACGGGCCGGGCGCCGACGGCGTGGCGGCCAGTATCGACCGCCCGGGCTCGGAAGCGACCGCGGCCCTGATTCGCGCGAATGTCGTTGCCCAGCAGGCGAATCTGGCCACCCACCCGGCGGTGGCGCGAGCGTTGCCGACCGGCGCCGTCACCGTCGAGGGCTGGGTCTTCGATATCGGCACCGGCGCCGTCACGGTGATCGAGCCAGCCGGTGACGACCGAACCATCGCCGCCTGAAACCCCCCTGTGCCGCCGGCAGATCCGGCGGTCGAAAGAAAGGAGATCACTATGGTGCACGCACAATTCGATCCGGCCGTCCGCCAGGCGCTGGCCGTCACGGCGGTCGAGGCGAAGATCGCCAAAGATCTCACCTGGCAGCAGATCGCCGACACCGCCGGCTATTCGACGGCCTTCGTGACCGCGGCGATCCTCGGCCAGCATCCGCTGCCGAAACAGTCCGCGGAAGCCGTGGCCGAGCTGCTCGGCCTGGGCGACGACGCGGCGGCGCTGCTGCAGACCATCCCCACCCGCGGGTCGATTCCGGGTGGTGTGCCGACGGATCCGACGATCTACCGCTTCTACGAAATGCTGCAGGTATACGGCACCACGCTCAAGGCGCTGGTCCACGAGCAGTTCGGCGACGGCATCATCAGCGCCATCAACTTCAAGCTCGACGTGCGCAAGGTGCCCGATCCGGAGGGCGGCGAACGCGCCGTGATCACGCTGGACGGCAAGTACCTGCCCACCGAACCCTTCTGAGCAACCACCGCTCCGAAATCGACTCATCGAGGAGTGCAATGGATTTCGCACAACACACCATCGATCTGGCCCGCCGCAACGTCGAGGAGGGCGGCCGGCCGTTCGCGACGGTCGTCGTGAAGGACGGGGAAATTCTCGCCGAAAGCCCCAACCTGGTCGCCCAGACCGCCGACCCGACCGCCCACGCGGAAATCCTCGCGATCCGCCGGGCCTGCACCACCCTCGGCACCGAACATCTGACCGGTGCCACGATCTACATCCTCGCCCTGCCCTGTCCGATGTGCCTGGGCGCGCTGTACTACTGCTCCCCCGACGAGGTCGTCTTTCTCACCACCCGCGAGGCCTACGCTCCGCACTACGTCGACGACCGGAAGTACTTCGAGCTCGGCACCTTCTACGACGAGTTCGCCAAGCCGTGGGATCAACGCCGCCTGCCGATGCGCCACGAATCCCGCGCCGACGCGGTCGACGTCTACCGCCGGTGGCAGGAACGCAACAACGGCGAGCGCCGGGTGGCGGGAGCACCGACGGGCCGCTGATCCCGCCGCGGCACGATGCGCGTCGATAGCGGAGTCGACGTTCACCCGAACGCCGATCAACCGGCGGCGGGGATGGCGCGCTCCACGATCGTGCGGACCAGTTCGGCGGCCCGCTTCTCGTCGAAAATTCCGGGGAGCGTGAGCCTTTCGAGAATGAGCCAGTTCAGCGCGAGGTACAACAGCACCACGGCGTCCTCGTCGCCGGGCAGCTGCGACTCCCGGAAGTTGCTGATGTTGAAGTCCAGATCCGCGCGCACTCGCTCGGTCAGCAGCGCCTGCAGTTCGGGACGACGGGTTGCCTCCAACCGCAGTTCGAGGATCGCGAGATAGCCGGTGCGGAAATGGAAGACTCGCTCGACCACCTCGGTCATGAGTTCGGTCATGGTCTCGCGGGTCTGCGGCCCACGCGATTTCGCCATCGCTTCCTCGCTCGGGATCAGCCGCTCGTAATAGCGATGGCCGACCTGAACGAGCAGCGCATCCCGGTTGGGGAAGTAGTTGGACGCCGTTCCCGCGGGCACTCCCGCCTCCTGATCCACCGCCCGAAAGGTCAGCCCGCGCGCCCCCTCCCGGGCCAGGACCTCGATGGACGCGTCCAGTAGAGCCTGCCGGCGTTCCGGATTCGTGCGCACCACTTGACACCACTCCATTCGTAGTACTACGGTTCAAAACACTTCGTTCAGAGTACTACATCTGAGGCGGTAACGATATGCGAAAGCACCACACCACCTTCCCTGCCCAGGCCGACCAACGGCGCTTCGTCACACGTCCCGTGCCTCCGCGCACAGTCACCAATTCCAAGGGCGGGTGGCCCCGGCACGGCAGGCACGGGGCCCGGTAACGGCCGACAGTGCCGGATGTCCGAATCGTTCGACCGGCCGGAAACGGCCGGAACAGGAGTGGAATGCATACCGACGTGATCATCGTGGGCGCGGGCCCGACCGGTCTGATGCTGGCCGCCGAACTGCAGGCGGCCGGAGTCCGGCCGCTGGTGCTGGAACGGCAACCGCGACCCCGCGACACTCCGAAGGCCGGTGGGCTCGGCGGGCAGATTCTCGAGTTGTTGCGCTACCGGGGCCTGCTGGACCGGTTCGAAGCGGCCTGCACCGACCCGATACCGGCTCCGCGGTTCCCGTTCGGCGGTGTCCATGTGGACCTCACCGGGCTCGCCGAGTCGCCGATGCACGCCTTGCCGCTGCCGCAACAGCAGCTCGAGCGGGTGCTCGGCGAACGCGCCGATGAACTCGGCGTCGACATCCGGCGCGGACATCAGGTGCTGGACGTGACGCAGGGCACCGACGCGGTCACCGCCCACGTGCGGGGCCCGGACGGCACCTATCGGGTCACCGCCCGCTACCTCGTGGGCTGCGACGGCGCCCGCAGCCGGATTCGCGAGCTGGCCGCAATTCCGTTCCCCGGCATCGTCTATCCGGAGGTCAACCGGCTGGCCCAGATCACGGTGCCCGATTCGGTGACCCGGCACGACAACGGCGACCTCGACGTCGACGGTTTCGGAACCATCAGGGCGGGGTTCACGCGGACCGACCGCGGGCTGTTCGGGATGGGCGTCTCGCCCACGTCGGAGGTGTTGTCGGTCTACACGATCGAGGACGAGTCCGTCGAATACGACGACGACGTACCGCTGACCGTCACCGAACTGCAGGACAGCATCCGCCGCGTGCTCGGCGCGGAACTCCCTGTGGCACAGACGCATCGGCTGTCACGTTTCACCTTCAAGGCCCGGCAGGCCGAACGCTGTCGCGAGGGCCGGATCCTGCTGGCCGGCGATGCGGCCCATCTGTTCCCGGCCACGGGCGTGGCCCTCAACGCCGGCATGCTGGACGCGGTCAACCTGGCGTGGAAGCTGGCCGCCGAAGTCCAGGGCTGGGCGCCGGACGGACTGCTGGACAGCTACCACGACGAACGGTATTTCGCGGCGGCGCGCACCATGCTGCACACCCGTGCGCAGGTGGCGCTGCGGCGTGGGCACGACCCGGCGGCCGAGGCGCTGCGGGCGGTCTTTCAGGAGCTCCTCACCGACGATCAGCCCCTGCGGCGCATGGGCGCCCTCATCGCCGGCGCCGATATCCGCTATGAACTGCCGAACCCGAACGGCCACGCCGCGACCGGCACCTTCGCACCCAACCTGGCCCTGCGCACCGGCGAGGGCAGCACCGACGTCGCGACGCTGCTGCACGACGCACGGCCCGTCCTGCTCGATCTCGCCGGACGGCCGGAGCTGCGCGCGGCGGCACGAGAATGGGGACACCGCATCGAGATTCGCACCGCCGAGACCGCCGATCGGACCGCCGACGCCCTCCTCATCCGCCCGGATGCGCACATAGCCTGGGCCGCGACCGTCGGCGAACCCGCGGACACCGCGGAGTCCGGCCTGCGCGCCGCACTGCAGCTCTGGTTCGGCGCACCCGTGACGCCCGGTGTTCCGTCGGAAACTCCGATCGGCGGCTAGTGCGGCCGGCGGCCGCAACGCTCGAAATGTGGCGCCGGATCAACACGACGTCGGGATGGCCGAATTCGATCTCATGACACGGGGAGTATCTTTCGAGCCTGCGCAAGGCCGGATTGCTAGTTGTAGGCGTAATCGTCGAGGGGGAAGGTGCGGCTGGTCCACCAGGCTTGCAGTCCGGTAGTGGGGCGCAAGGAGCTGAAGTCGCCGTGATGGTCGAAGTAGTAGCTGTTGGCTGATGCGCAGTTGCTGATCGCGAGCAGCGAATTGTCGGCCCGCGCGCGAACGAACGCCAGGAAGCGGGCGTTGGCCTCGGGCCGCACGGCTACCCGATCGGCGCCGCGGCGCTCGGCTTCGCGCAGGACCCGGATGATGTGATTGGCCTGCGTCTCGACCATGACGTGATACGAGCCGCCCGACCAGGAATAGGGACCGAACAGCGAGAAGGCATTGGGCAGTTGGGGGAGACTGACGCCTTCGTAGGACTGCAGGGCTTCGGTTTCGAAGAAGTCCGCGAGGTCGAATCCATCGCTGGTCTGCACCGGGGAGATCCGGTAGTTGATCGGTTCGTGAGCGAAATGGAAGCCCGTAGCCAGGACGAGGACGTCGACAGGGTGCTCGGCGCCGTCGACGGTGCGGACGCCGGTCGGGGTGATGCGATCGATGGGCTCGGTGACGAGACTGACGTTGTCACGAGTGAACGTGCGGTACCAGGCGTTGGACACACTGGGGCGTTTGCAGCCGAAATCGTAGTCGGGCGTGAGCTTTTCCCGCAGTCCGGGATCGCGGACCTGAGCGAACAGCAGCGCCCGGCTCGCGGCGGAGAGCCCCCGCGCCAACGGTGCGACCGATTTACCGTAGGCCGCGACCGCGACGAGCAGCACCTCGACCTGGGCCGTGAAGGCGAGTCGCAGTGCGTCCTGGCTACCGGGGACGGCGGCGATCACGCGCTGCAGCGGGCCGGGGACGGGGATGTCGAGTTTGGGCAATACGTGGATGGGGCGACGCTGGAAGACGGTGAGATGTGCCGCGGTTTCGGCGACTTTCGGGACCAGTTGTACCGCGCTGGCGCCGGTGCCGATGACCGCGACTCGTCGAGCCGTCAGGTCCTGGCGGTGATCCCACTGCTGAGATCGCATGACGATGCCGGTGAAATCCTCGAGCCCCGGAATGGAGGGAGTGCGAGGATTGACGAAGGGACCGAGAGCACTGATGACATAGCGGCTGGTGAACTCGCCGTGGTTGGTATGCACATACCAGACGCGCTCGTCTTCGGACCAACGACGTTCGAGCACTTCTGTGCCGAGTTCGATGTGCCGCGCGATGTCGTATTTCTCGACGCAGCGGTCGAGGTAGCGCTTGATCTCCTCGCCCTTCGGAAACAGTCGCGACCAGCCGGGGTTCTTCTCGAACGAGAACTGGTAGCTGAAGGACGGCACATCGGCACCGACTCCGGGATAGACGTTGTCACGCCAGACACCGCCGATATCACCGGCCCGCTCGAGCACGGTGAAGTTGTCGATTCCATTGCGGCGCAGGGTGATCGCCATTCCGATGCCGGCTATTCCGGCACCGACGATCACGATATGCCGGTCCGGCGGAGTGCGCTTGTCGCGGTGCTGCGGTGCAATGAGGTCGACGGTCATGGTCGAGGAGTCCTTCCGGGAAGCAGTAAGCGGTAACGCGCGCTTCATCTTGAAACGCATGTTTCAACTTACGGCCGCGCATTGTCAAGCCCCATCGCCTCAGTCGTGTTGCCGCACCGCCTCGAGCTGGGCGAATACTGTTGCCACCGCAGCGGTGGCGAGTCGTTCCCGACTGACCGACAGCCGCCCGTCGACCCATTCGAGATACAACGACACGAGGCTGCCACTCAGGGCCGTGGCCGCGATCGCGAGAGCTTCCTCGTCGGCAGGGACGATCGCACCGGCTTCGGCGCCGAGAACCGGAATGAGCATTCGCAGAAATGTCGGAGCGCGGTCGGCACTGTGCCGGCGCAAGGTGTCGTCGGCGAGCGGTTCGCGCAGCAGGATGCGCGCACGGCCGGGATCCTCCTCGAAGTATTGCGCGCAGATCTCGAAGATCTCGCGGATCGCCGCGCGTAGCCCGTCGGCGGTGCGGACGCCGCGCATCCGTTCGAACAGCCGGGATTCGACCCTGTCGTACACCGCGATGATGAGATCCTCACGGCTGTCGAAGGTTTCGTAGAAGTAGCGCGGACTGAGATTGGTCTGCCGCATCACCGCGCGGGTCGTCACCGCCGATACCCCGCCGGTGCCGAGCAATTCTTCGCCCACGTCCAGCATCTGTTCGCGGCGGTCCAGCGAGCGATCCTTCAGGGTCTGCCCGCGCCACAGCTTCGGAGAGCTCATCAGCCGATCCTCTCACCGCGCCGAGACACGGACGGCCGAGCACGTATTGACATCAGGCGTTTCAACATGAAACGCTCGCTTCATCTTCCTCGTCCGGCCGCCCCGCCGCTGCTCGGAACCGCCTTCTCAGAGAGGTGCTGCCATGCCACTCATGCGACGTCACCATTTCGGTGCCCACTCCCGTCACCCCAGCGTGCGCTCGCAGCTGGCGACGGCCGCAGTGCGCGAGCTGGTACGACCGGCACTGCGCCGGGTACCGATCTCTCCGCTCGCGATACGCGTCGGAGGGCTTGTCGACCTCGGATCCCGAGCACTGTGTGTCCGCACCCCTGTGCGGGTCGAAGCGGTGACAACGAGGACGGTGCGCTGTGAGATCGTGCGCGCAGCCGAGGCGCCGGACGGGTTCGGCGCAGGCGCGGTGCTGTATTTCCACGGCGGCGGTTTCGTCGCCGGAGGCTTGCACACACACCGTCGCCTGGTCGCTGAATTGTCGCGAGCCACGGGGTTGCCGGTCGTGCAGGTGCGCTACCGCTATCTGCCCGAGGCCACGGTTCCGGAGTCGGTGCGCGACTGCCTGGCCGCCTACCGGTGGCTCCTCGACCACGGCGTCGGTAGCGAATCGGTCGTCTTCGCCGGGGATTCGGCAGGCGGATTCCTCGCGCTGAGCACCGCGCTCGGGGTCGCCGGCGAGCAATTGCCGGCCCCGGCGGCGGTGGTCGCGCTGAGCCCGTGGCTCGACCTCGACCTCACCGCCAAACTCGCACACCACAATGCGATGACCGAGGCATATCTGCCCACCGCGGCATTCACGCGCATCGCCGAACTCGGCTGTGCCCGCGACGGCCGCATCGATACAGCGCTGTCGCCGGTCAACGGCGACCTCCGCGTCCTACCCCCGACCCTGCTGGCCGCCTGCGACGACGAGTTCCTGCGCCTGGATTCCGAAGTCATGGCCGCCGGCCTCGACGCGGCAGGTGTGCCGTGCGAACTGCACATCTGGTACGGCCAGATCCACGCCTTCCCGGTGGTGTTCCCGTACCTGCCCGAAAGCAGGCAACTCACCGCGGAAATCGCCCGCTTCATCCGCGAGCACGTCCGGACCGCAGCCTCCTCGGCAGCGGCCTGACACTTCAGAAAGGAATCTCGATGACTACTGGAACCTCATCCCGCCGCAGCTCCGGCGCTGCCCGCAGACAACCGACATCGCTGCTCGGGGAGCTGCGTGAACTGGCCGGTTCGGCACCGGCACGCGCCGCCGCGGCGTGCTGGGACTATCTGCGAGGGGCGGCCGACACCGACGACCGTGAGCTGTTGGCAGCTCTGTTCGCCCAAGGCACGGCCCCACAGTTGGACGGCGACTACGAGGGGATGATCGCGGGCAAGTTGTTCGGGATTCCGGAAGCGGCTCTGCTCAATCCGGTAGTCGCCGTCGAACCCGGGTGGGTGGGCAAGAGTTTCGACGCCGCCACCGCGACCGGGTACAACCGCCTCAACCGCATCGCCTACCTCGCGTTACGGGCCGCGGTGCCGCGGTACAGCGGCTGGGTCCGGACGAGTGCGGTCTACCAGGGTTTCCGCTTCGGCTATCGCGTAGAACGTGCTTCGCTCGCACCGTTCGTTCAGGTCGCGGCGGTCACCTACACCGACCCAGCGCTCGGCAACCCCCGTTCGAGGATCGTGCCCATCGAACGAGTTCGCGATGAACTCGTCGAACTGGTGCCCGGGGTGTATCTGGGCCGCGCACTGATGGGTTCGCGAACCGGCGAGATCCGGGTCATCGGCTACTTCGCGCTGCGCGCACCGCTGCGGGAGACGAACCGATGATGCGACTGGACGGGACGGTCGCCTGCGTCACCGGCGGGGCACGCGGAATCGGCCGCGCCACCGCCATCGCGCTCGCCGCGCGCGGCGCCCAGGTCTGGATCGGCGATATCGACCTTCCCGTGGCCGAGGCGACCGCCGCCGAGATCGGCGGACACGCCGCCCAACTCGACGTCACCGATTCGGGCAGCTTCGCCGAATTCTTGAACGCCGCCACCGAAACCGGTCCCGTCGACGTACTGGTCAACAACGCGGGCATCATGCGCCTGGCACCCTTCCTCGAGCTGGACCTGGCCGGGCACCACCGCGAGATCGCCATCAATGTCGGCGGGGTGATCAATGGCATGAGTCTGGCTTTGCCGGGAATGGTCGCGCGCGGACGCGGCCACATCGTCAATGTCGCGTCCATGGCCGCCAAGGTCACTACCCCGGGCGCGGCGGTCTACTGCGCCTCGAAATTCGCCGTCGGCGCGCTGTCCCGCGCGGTCCGCGCCGAACTCGACGGCACCGGCGTCACCGTCACCACCGTGATGCCCGCCGCCGTGCACACCGAACTGACATCGGGGGTGAACCTGAAACTGCAACCCACCTTGCACCCCGCGGAAGTGGGCGAGGCGATCGCCGATACCGTTCGCCACCGGCGTGCCGAAGTGACGATCCCACGATGGCTCGCTCCGATGGGCACCGTCGAACAAGGTATTCCCGAGACGGCTCTGCGCGCGGTCAAGCGCCAATTCGTCGGTCGCGAACCCGGCCGGTACGACCAGCAGCGGCGCCGCGCCTACCTGAACCGCATCGACAGTTGATTTCCGCGGTCGGTGCGGACCCCCGATGCCGCACCGACCACCTGCAATCGCCTTCGTACCCACCACCGAAACTCTTACCGGAGAATCATGTCCGAGCCTTACCGCGGCCGCGTCGCCGTCGTCACCGGCGCCGCATCAGGAATGGGTCGCAGCCTCGCAATCGAACTCGCCCGCCGCGGCGCACACCTGGCATTGTGCGACCTCGACGCCGAAGAGCTCGCCGAAACCGCTGCCCGATGCTTCGCCTACAACGCCCGAGTGGAGACAGCCGTCCTCGACGTCGCCGAATACGAACAGATGCTGCGGTTTGCCGAGACCGTCCTCGCGCGGTTCGGGGCCGTGCACGACGTATTCAACAACGCCGGAATCGGTTTCGTCGGTACCGTCGAGAACAGCGACATCAAAGATCTGTCCCGCGTCCTCGATGTCGACTACTGGGGTGTCGTGCACGGCACCAAGGCGTTCCTGCCACACCTGATCGCCTCCGGCGACGGCCGCATCGCCAACACCTCGAGCGTCTTCGGCCTGTTCGCCGTTCCCACTCAAAGTGCCTACAACGCGGCCAAATTCGCTGTTCGAGGTTTCACCGAATCGCTACGCCAGGAAACGCTCACCGCCGGACATCCGGTCACCGTGTCCAGCGTGCACCCCGGCGGCGTTCGCACCGCCATCGCGACGAAGGCCACCGGCACCAACCCCGAGGAGCTGCAGCACCTCGTCCAGCTGTTCGACCGCCTCGCTCGCACCACCCCCGAGAAGGCGGCCCGCGTCATCCTGGACGGAACGGCCAAGGGCAAGGCCAAGATCCTCGTCGGCGCCGACGCCCACGTGAGCGACCTCCTCGTCCGCATCCTCGGCTCGTCCTACCAGCGAATTCTTGCCACCCTAGCCACCCGCTACATCGAGCCCACCCGGCCCACATCGCTGAGCTGATCGGAAGCCCGGACAGACCTCGAGTTCGTGGCTGTGCCACGCCCGGCGCCGGCTCATGCCACGTTCATCGTGGTTCCGCGTGATGTCGAATTCGATGCCGACAACCCCGGCAAGAGTCGAGGGCGGCCCTGAACCTCTGGTCAGGACCGCCCTCTGTAGTAGCGGGGACAGGATTTGAACCTGCGACCTCTGGGTTATGAGCCAACGAGGGACGATCCCGACCGTGTCTTCATGTGCCATACCGTCCTGTCTGTGTGGTCCACAGGGGCACCACCGTCCGCCCTCTGTCTCCGATCCCGACCCGCCCCAACTGTTTCATCCCGTCGTGATGCCAAATTTGATGCCAAATCCCCGCAAACGACCGGCGATTTCGGCAACACAGTGAACACATCGGCGACCACCACAACCACGACATCAGCCGTCTCGAGGACCCGCCGACGCTGCTGCTGCAAATGCGGCCGGGTGGTTGATACCGCGCTGCCAACAGTGTCGACGCCGTGCGGCCGATTCGGCCGGCCGTATTACACCGCGTCACCCGCCTGCTCCCGGCGCACAGTTTCACCAGACCAAGCAGACCCAGTTATGGGCCGAGATACGGCGACAACAGGGGATGCGGCCTCCAGCGTGCGGGTTGGTGACGCGGTCGAAGGCAGCGAACTGGCACGGCTGGACATCATGAGCGCCGATGGGAAGTGCGAGAGGCGATGTTGGGAATGCGAGCCAGCAGCCGCGCTCGCGTGCGGGATCCTCTTCGTGGAATCGCAGCCGCTCCGGTCGTCGCGATGTTCGTGCACACAGCTAACCGGATGAAGTATCGGTATCCAAGCTGCCGATGTGCGCGGATGACGGCTGTTTGGCCGCTCTTCGGCCCGGCGGGTCACTTGACCACGATTCTCTGCAGATCGGTTCCGACGATCACTTCACCGTTGTAGCCCTGCTGAGCCCAGGCATGCCATTGTTGGGCATCGAGCGGGCCTGGGCGGGAATCGGCGATGTGGGTCAGCACGAGTTTTTTCGCCCCTGCTCGCTGCGCGATCGGACCGACCTTCTGTACTTCGACATGCGATTCGAGCGAGTGATTACGCAGGTCAGAGGACAATTTCGCGCCCTCCATGTTGATCGCCTCGTGTACGAGCACATCTGTGTTCTTCGCCAGCGTCGGAATGTTGTCGGTGTAGGTGGTGTCGCCGGAGAAGGTGACCGAGCCGTACTCGGTATCGAAGCGAAACGCGAATGCGGGGAAGACCGGGCCGTGAGGGACCAATATAGCCGATACCGTCACCGTGCCATCACTCATGACCGGGAATGGCTGCATAACGGGTGCTCGATTGGTGAAATCTGCTCCGACCGGTGGGATCTGGATCTCGTGGACGTCTATCGGCGTGGTCGGATTCGCCCCGCCATCCACCATTAAAATGTTGCTCGAGTAGGCGAATGCGGCATTGAGATTGCCGGTCATCGCCTTGGTACCGGGAGTGGGATCGGCGACTGCGACGGTCGGCGCGGTACCGCCGCCGGCTCTCGGCGGCAGTCCTCGCGCCGGACCCGGTCCGTATACGACGACCGGTCCGGAGGCACCCAGAGGATCGGTGAAATTGGCACCACCCAGCACGAAATAGTTGTAGTAGTCGGCGAGGTGGTCTATGTGCAGATGGGTGAGAAAGATCGAACGAATCGAGCCGAATTTCAGTCCCGCCTTGGAGAATTGGCTGACCGACGCACGTCCGCAATCGATCAGGTATGTGTGGCCGTCGACCACCAGGGCGGTGGAGATGCCGGCCCGGTCGGGGACCGGGGGTGGGCCGGCCCGGGTTCCCAGCAGGATCAGTTCGAGTTTCGAGGTACCGGCCGCACGAGTGGTGGTCGGCGCGGGCGTCACGGCGCTCTGCCCGCATGCCGCCATTCCGAGCGCCAGCCCGATACCGCCCAATCCCGCGAGCAGGATTCGGCGGCCCGCCGCCGGTGCGGCCAGCATCGGATCCTCTGAATTGCACTGTATTCCGCACATCGCTTTTCCTTTCCGCGAACGAATGCGAATCAGGGTTGTTGCTGTTTCGGTGTCCGCCGGATTTGCGCAAATCTGTGCGGCTGTTCGATCAGGTGATCACCGGCGCGGAACTCGATTATTCGCCCTTTCGAGCACTTCGATGACGGCAACGCGGACCTCTTTCTTCAGTATCTTGCCCAGGCCGGTGAGGGGGAGCTGGTCGAGCACGACGATGTGTTTGGGTGTTTTGATCGGGCCCAGCTCGCCGCGGAGGTCGGCGATCAGGTCGGCCGGATCGATTTCTGCGCCGTTCGTGAGTTGGACTGCTGCGACGAGGGCTTCGCCCCAGTAGTCGTCCGGTATGCCGACCACAGCGCAGTCGGCGATTTCCGGTCTCCGCCGCAGTAGTGGCTCGATCTCGGCAGGATAGACGTTGAAGCCTCCCGTGATGACCATGTCCTTTTTGCGGTCGACGATGTGCAGGCAGCCGTCCGCGTCGAGGTAGCCGATGTCGCCGGTGTGGACGAAGCCGTTCCGCAGCGTCTTGGCAGTCTCCTCGGGTGCGTTGTAGTAGCCCGACATGTTGAGATCGCTGGAGACACAGATTTCGCCGAGTTCTCCCGTCAGCAGCGCTTGTCCGTCGTCGTCGCGGATCTCGACGATCGTCCCGAGGCTGGGCCACCCGCACCCGGACAGTCGCGCATCGTCGGCGACCTGTCCATGGATGTCTCCGTCGACGAAGTGGTCTTCGGGTTTCATCACCGAAATCATTGTGTGGCATTCGGTCTGGCCGTACATCTGCGTGAGTACGGGGCCGAATACATCGATCGCCTCGCGGAGCCGCGGAAGAGACATCGGTGCGGCGGCGTAGATCAAATGCTGCAGTGCGCGGTAATCGTGTTCGCGTACGGATTCGTCATCGAGGAGTTTGTAGATTCCGGTCGGTGGAAGAAACGCCTCGGTGATTTCGTACTGTTCGAGCATCGACAGGTAGTGCGAGGCAACCACTCCTTTGGCGACCACGACAGTGCCGCCGCGAGCGAAGGTCCCCATCGCCAGCATTCCGGCGCCGTGGGTCAACGGTGTGGCCACCAGCGTCCTCGGGTTGCGGGTGGGGAACTCACCGACGAACTTCTGCACGAACGCGTTCATTGCCGCCCAGCTGACCTGCACTCCCTTCGGACTGCCGGTGGTGCCGCCGGTCAGCCCGAGCCAAGCTATATCGGTCAGTGCCGGCGTGCGCGGGATCGCATCCACCGCTGCGTTCTGGATGTCGTCGAGGAGGCGGTCGCCAGCGCACGGGGATGCAATGAGGTCGCGGTCGGCTCCACACATTCGCATCGGCGTGATGGTGTCGGGAAGGTCATCGTGGAACTGTTCGATGGCCGCGACCATGGAGTCGTGGTAGATCAGCGCACAGCAATCGAATCGCAGCAGTGCCGACTGCACGTCGCGCCAGCCGTTGGTGGCACTGACCGGTACGTAGGTGGCGCCCGAGGCCATCACTCCGTAGGACGCGATCAAAGCCGCGGGATCATTGGGCGACAGCACCGCGATCCGATCTCCGGTACCGAAACCATGCTGGTTCAGCGCGCCGGCTGTGCGCCGGACGGCGACCAGTAGCTCGTTGTAGCTGATTTCGGTATCCGCGGTGACCACCGCTGGGTGCCCTGCGCTCGCACGGCGGCCTCGCTCCAACACTGCGATGATGCTCATCCGTCCGATACTCCTTTCGCGATGACCTCAGCGACACGACGCTGCTCCTCGGCGCGTCCCACCGGGGTGTTTCCCGCGGTCAGGCCGCCATCGACGACGAGGTCCTGGCCGGTGATGTAGGTGCTGTCGTCGCTTGCGAGGAAGACCACAGCCTTGGCGATGTCGGTAGGCGTCCCGCAGCGGCCGCTAGGATTGATGCTCGCCAGTGCTTCGGCGATCAGCGCCATCGCTTGTTCGCCGGGCAGGGCGTTCAGGCCGAAGGTTTCCTGAAATATCGGGGTCACGATCGCGCCGGGTGAGATGGTGTTGACGCGGATGCGATCTCCCGACAGCTCCAGGGCGAGGCACCGGCTCAGATGCGAGACAGCGGCTTTGAGACTGCTGTAGATCGGTGGCGAGGAGTTGGCCCGGCGCCCGGCGGTGCTGCCGATGTTGACGATCGATCCACCGCCGGTCGACCGCATCGTCGTAGCAACCGCCTTCGTCATCAGCACGACACTGCCGAAGACCGACCACATGCAGGTATCGAGCAGTTCGGGGGTCATCTCGTGCAATGGACTCGTCTCGGCGGCTGCCGCGTTGTTGACCAGGCAATCGATGGGACCGTCGGTGAGCACCGTTTCGATGAGGCGGTCGACGTCACTGGGCACCGTGACGTCGGCTTCGACGAACCGGACATTTCCATTCCCGTTGGCGGCCAGGGCATTTCCCCGCTCGACGGAGCGGCCGCAGAATGTCACCACAGCCCCTTCGGCCACGAAAGCCTCGACGACGGCGCGGCCTATTCCACTGGTCCCGCCGGTGATGAGGGCACGTTTGCCGTGCAATCGCATGTCGTGACACCTCACTTGTAGAGTGACGGGCGTCCGGCGCCCGGAACGTCGACTCGGGCTTCGTAGAGGACTCCGGTCCGGCTGGCGTGCAGGACCGTGCGATCGATCGATGCCGCTGCCGTGACCAACAAGGTCCTGCCGTCGGCGCCGCCGAGAGCGCATGCGGTGACGTGACCTTCGTCGAGGACGATCTCGTCGGTGATCTCACCGCCCTCACGGACCCGGATGACGTGATTGTTCGACGCGATCCACAGGGCGCCTTCGGCATCGAGACAGATTCCGTCCGGCGATTCGTCACCGAATTCAGCCCATACCGTCTGTTCACCGAGCGTGCCGTCCGGATCCATCGACCATGAGCTGATGCGCTGTTCGTAGGTGTCGGCCATGAGAACCCGGTCCCCACTGGGCGGGATGACGATCCCGTTCGGGAAGGTGACCTGTCCGGAGACATCCTCGACCCGCCCATCGGGCCAGACGCGCACGAACGTGCCCGGCCGCAACGGCAGCGTCGGGTCCTTGAAGCGTTCGAGCGCGTCGAAATTGAACCCGCCGACGTACAGCTCCCCGCGGAATCCTCGGGTCATGTCGTTCATTCCGGCGGCGAACCGGTCGGAGAGATCGACGAACTCGGTGGATTTCCCCTCGCGGTCGAGCACACCAGTGAGGTGGAGAATCTTCCGCTTCAGCCCGGATACGACGAAGAATCCGTCGGTGTCGTCGAAGCTCATACCTGAGACGAAATCATCGACGGCGTATAGCTTCCGGGCGGTGCGGTCTTTCAGTTCGAAGAGCTCACCCTCGTCGATATCGACAAAATAGAATGCCTGCCGGGTAGAGTGCCATCGGGGTGTTTCTGGGAAGGTGAAGCCGGTGGCGACAATTCGAGCCTCGTAGCTCATGATCGGAAATCCTGTTCTAATGTAGGTCTTATTCGGCGGTGAGGATCGTGACGACCGCGGCGGCCTCTTCGACGCCCAGGAAGGCGCCGCCGTTTTCTTGGATGGCGACGCGGGCGCGATCCACCTGCCGTGCTCCGGCCTCGCCGCGAAGTTGGGTGGTCAGTTCGTGGATCTGCGCCAGTCCGGTCGCGCCGATCGGGTGGCCGCGCGATACCAATCCGCCGGAAGGGTTGATCGGGATCGATCCGCCGATGCTCGTCGCCCCGGACTCGGCCAGGCGTCCGCCTTCGCCGATCGGGCAGAAGCCCAGCAGTTCACTGGCGAACAGCTCACCGAACGCCGCTGCGTCGTGCACCTCGGCGACGTCGACATCGCCCGGGCCCACGCCGGCGGCCTCGTACGCGGCGTAGGCGGCACGGCGGATCACGTGCCGGTCGAACTCGTCCCACGCGCGGTCGGTAGCCGACCGCAATTCACAGGCGCGCACTCGCACCGCCCGGCGCTGCGTCTCCAGCGACAACCGTCGCAGCCCTTGGCGATTGGTGACGATCGCCGCCGCAGCACCATCACTCAACGGAGAACACATCGGCACGGTCAGCGGGTAAGCCAACGGCCGACCTGCCAGGATCTCCTCGGCGGTCATGGGCTTGTTGTAGTGGCACTTGTCGTTCATCGACGCGTATGTGTGATTCTTCGACGCGATCGCTGCCAATTGCTCGCGCGTAGTCCCGAAACGAGCCATGTGCGCTCGACACAATCCCGCGTAGACATCCATCATCATCGTGCGATGCCCATCGCCGAAGTCACCGGCAATGTCGGCGCCGAGTGACCGCAACGAAGCAACGGTCTCGGTGGCCCGTTCCCGATCGAGCCCGCCGGCGAACGCTTCCATGACCAGAGCCCGGCGGTCCGGGTCGCGGAAGGCCATTTTCTCGGCACCGATCGCCAGCGCGTAATCAGCAGCGCCGGAACGAACCTGAGCCGCCGCCAACCACAATGCGCTCGAACCCGACGCGCAACCGTTTTCCACATTGACCACAGGCAATCCCGCCAGCCCGGCACTGTGTAGCGCGAATTGACCCGGAGTGGAGGTCTGCCCCTCGATGACATCCTGGGATGCGTTCGAGAAGAACGCGACCTGCAATCGATCGAGGGATATTCCGGCATCGGCCACGACGTCGGTTACAGCGGTTGCCGTCAGCGACTTCACCGATTCGTCGGGAAACGGCCCGAAACGTGTCATGGACGTGCCGACAACGAATACATCACTCATGAACCACCTCTTCGCCGAGCTGAGAAACAGCTCTAGATCCGTTCCCAGGAGGCGCATGGAATCCGCGCGGTTTTGCGCGGCCACGCCTGGGTCACACCATCGACGTCGAGCGCACATGCACCGAGTGCCTGACGAAGGCAGCGAGGTCTCGCAGCCAGTCTCGGCCGACATGCAGCGAGGTGTGATATTTCAGAATGTAGTTCTGAAATATCACGTCGTCAAGTGTTGCCCTTCGAACGCTGGCGGCGGCGTTCGGCGCTCCGGGAGGGGCGGAAAGGTCTCGAGCGGACCTACCTCGACGGGAAAGGGACTACTTCGGAGTTGATCACCGACGGCCAACGCGCGAGTGTGCGCAGTACGCGGTCGTGTGACAGCTCGATGTCCTGACGTGCGATCTCGGCCACCGCGTCGGCGTCTCGTCGCGCCAACGCATCGACGGCATCCTCGAGTACAGTGGCCCTCCGGCCGGTCTCGGGCATCTTCGAGCCCAGCACCAGCGTCCAGATGCGCAGGACCTCGCCGCTGAGCCGATGATGAACGGCCTGCATGTACTCGTTATCCGCCGCTTCGGCCAGGATGTCGAACAGGTGACCTGCGAGCTCGACTCCGCGCAGCGTGGTGGTCCCCGTGGCGGTGCCGCTATCGGTGATCGCGGCGAGTTCCCGCAGCGTGACGACCGCTTCGGCAAGTTGCTCGTCACTGGCGGCGATCGCACCGCGCCGCGCCAACTCCGGCCCGATCAACGCCCAGAACTCGAACAATGCGTCCACCGACTTGATCGTCAAGGGTGTGACTTGATACCCCTTGCGCGGAATCGTCCGCACCAATCCTTCATGATCCAGCCTGGTCAGCGCGTCACGCACCGGCGACACCCCCAACCCCAGCTCAGCTGCCAGACCACGTTCGGTCAACCGCTGTCCCGGAGCGAGCCGGCACGCAACGATATCGGCACGAATCCGATGGTAGGCAAGCTCACCGAGTGGCACATCATCGATCTCAACTCCGGTCACGACCATCCCCTTCTGCACGTCGAGTCGCGCCATTCTATCCAGTGACACCTTCGATCATGTCCAGTGAAACATCACCGATCGTCTTCGTGTGCAGTCTGCGGCGGCCGGATCAAGGGGATCGCTCCTCGGCTGCTGTCCGGCGCGGATCCGGCTGGGGCTCTGTCCGGCGTGCCGGCGGAACCATCGCGAGAAGGCGCTGAGTTCGGAGAAGCCGAGTTCGGCGGCGATGTCACTGAGGGTGCGGTCGTGGCGGGTGAGACAGCGGTGGGCCAGGTCGAGGCGTGTCGCGTTGAGGAGGGTCGTGAAGGTCTCCCCACTACGTGCCAGGCGTCTGTGCAGGGTGCGGCGGTCCATGCCGAGGCGGGCGGCGACGGTGGCGGCCGAGCACTGTTGGGTGGGAAGCAAGGTTTCGATAATGGCGCGTGCTTGCTCGGCAACGGATTCACCAGAAGGCGCGAGAGAGCGCAAGTACTCACGGGCGTAGGGGCGCAGCAGCGGGTCGGCAAAGGGGTTCGAGGCCTCGAGGTCGTGGCTGTAGCAAAAGATCCCGTCGAAGCTCTGCTCGAATTCGACTGCGGAACCGAGAATTTGGCATCCGCTGCCCCGCTGCGACGGCTCGTTGTGGCGGAAGGAGACCGACAGCGGATCCCAGCCGGGGCCGCGCAACTCCCGCAGTATCCGACACATGACGCCGACGGTGAGCTCGATCGATTGTCGGCCGAGCGGGGTGGCGGGGGCGGCTTGGATGTGGATGGTGGTCAGGGCGCCTATCTGGATCATTCGGGTGCGCAGCGCCTCGTTGTGCAGGGAGATGTACCGCAGTACGACGTTCACCGCGCTGCGCACGTCGGGTTCTTCGCGGGCAACGAGCGCGACCGGCCCGAGATTGGTCAGCCCGCGTCGCGAAGCCAACCTCAGTCCGAAATCTTCGCAGTTCGTTTCGTGCGCAGTCCGCTCCAGTAACCGATCCACACGGGCGGCGGGCAGCCAAGCATCGGTGGCGGTGAGCGTGGCCGTGGCGATGCCGACCGACCGCAACAGCAGCATCGGATCCACATCGAGCGACAGCGTGAGATCGATATAGCCGGCCAGCGCGGCGCTGCGGACCATCGGAGTCACTGAAATCCCCTCGTTGTGTCCCAGATTGTCAAAGTATGTGTCTTATTCAGACAAGCAGGATGTCACACGCCTCCGTATCGTGACGGCCATCACGTTTTAAGCCACGCAGCGGCCTCCGGTGACCACCGAGCCCCGAACCCCCACATCCGTAGTCGATTCCATACGCAGGCACTGCGCATGAAATTTGTTGTGGGACAAGCTGTACCGCTGTGATCCGAAATTCACGTCCATCGTTCGCCGCTGGTCCGGTGTGTCGTACCGGGCCTTCGTCATCAAAGCTGGGCGCTCACCCGGATCGGCGTGACCGCAGGCAGCCCCCGGCCCGTTGAACTGGCCTCGCCCACAAGGCATTCCACCTCCACCACCGATGAATCAAGGAATCAACCGATGAGGAAATCCACCACCGCCGTGCTCGCCGCGACCGCGCTCGCGCTCGCCGCCGCGACTGCCAATGCCACCCCACAACCCAGCCACGACAACACCGCGGTGCGCTACGAGGTCACCCGGCAAGGCGACGCCGCTGTCGTGACCATCAGCGGTGGCGAACTTCGGCTGGCCACAGATCAACTCGTTCTCATCGACCGCGACCAGCAACCCGTGGCCGCCATTCCACTCACTTACCGCATCGACAACACCGCCTATCCCATCGCCGTACGGATCGACGGCGCCACAGCCACACTCATCCCGGACAAGGCAGGCGGACAGCCCGTTCAGGCCGTCACGAGAGACCAGATCATCACCACCGATCAAGCCGCCACCCAGATAGCAGAATCCTTCACCCCACGCGACGCCCAAGCCTTGGGCGTCTTCGCCCAACGCGCAGCCATCGCCGCCGCCGTCAGCGCCGTACTAGGCGCCGTCCTCGGAGCCGGAGTCGGCTGCCTCGTCGGAGCAGCCGCCGGTGCCGCGATCAGCAGCCCCGTCCTGGCCCTCCTCGTGCCCTTCGTCGGCGCGACCATCGCAGGCTGTGTACTCGGCGCGGCCACCCTCGGCGCCGTCGGCTCCATGATCGGACTCGTCGTCGCGGGCGGCCCGATCACCCTGTTCTCCGCGATCCAGTACTTCTCGACGATCCTGGCCCCCTGCCCGCCCGACACCGCCTACTGCAAAGACCCCGCCCAAGCCGCAACCCCGAGCAGGTGACACGTGGCGACCACCGAAGTCAGGGCTCGCTCGGCGCGTTTGCGGCACTGGAGCACCCAAGCCGGAAAATACGAGCCCGACAGTGAACCTCTTTCACCCCAAACTGTTTGGTTCGCTATCTGCCCTCGACCGAACACAAGGCCGGCGCCCAGCTACGTACTCGAGGCGAGGCTGCCTGTGAGACCGCCCGTCGGCTCGGTCGTAGCCCGTCGACGAACTCGCGGGAGTTGCATCGCAACGCCTCGACCCGCTCGTACCGGCTGGACCCACCATAAGAGCTCGAGCGCAGTGGCATGCCGAACATCGTGCCGAGCGCCCCAAGACCGCCAAGCTTGTCAACAACGATCAGCTACTTGAATATGAGCGGAACGGAGCTGCTGGGTGGTTGACGACCAGGATTGTGATCGATGGGGCCACACCCCAGCGATCGCAATCCCAACCATCCCATCCGGTTTCAACAAGGCCGTCGGTAACCACGGGTTCTACCGTGTAACGCCCGAAACCCCAGCGGACGCGGAATCACAACGTTTTTCGTGATGCCAAATCCACTGCCAAGAACCTCGGCAAAAGTTGAGGGCGGCCCTGAACCTGCTGGTCAGGACCGCCCTCGTAGTAGCGGGGACAGGATTTGAACCTGCGACCTCTGGGTTATGAGCCCAGCGAGCTACCGAGCTGCTCCACCCCGCGTCGGGTAGGGACAACCCTACGCAACCGCACGGGAAACACCAAAACGGCTGGTGACAGAGGTCGGAGACTACGCGTGAGCCGCTTCAGCGGCCTGCCCACTTGCGAAACAGCCGACGCGACGAGCCGTCCTGGGCGGATGCCGGATGGCCAGCGCACCATTGGTCGGCCGGAACGGCGGCCCGGACCCGAGCGACGTGCCGACCGCAACCGGACCACGTCGTCTTGCCGCACACCCTGCATCGAACGGGACTACACATACCGAGGACCTTTTCCGTTCGTGATCACGCCGGGCCGTCGCCGGCATCGACGGCATCGGCGAACTCGCAGAACGCTTCATAGGCGCGAGCACCGTAGATCGTTGCCGGGCCGCCGTGCATGAGGAAGGTAACGCCGATGGCCTCCGCGGCCTCCTGACGCGTGGCCCCGGCGCGCGCGGCGGCTTGCCCGTGCGAGGCGATGCAACCGTCACAGCCCTCGACCACGCCGATGGCGAGCGCGATCAGTTCCTTCGTCTTGCGATCGATGGCTCCCGGCGCGAACGCGGCTTTGCTGAGTTCGCCGAAACCCTTGTACACCTCGGGGATCGCGTGACGTAGCGCGCGATGCTGCGGCGAGAGCTCTTGGAGCACGGCGGCGCCGTGGCGGGACGGGCGCTCACTGAGTACGGACATCCGGCATTCCTTTCATCAGCTGTGGTCTGTCGCGGGTGGGGCGGGGAGAACCACGTACGGGCTATCCCCCCGGGGGGATATGGGACAACCATAGCATCCCCCCGGGGGGATATGATTCCTGGGTACGGTCCGCGACGGGCCGGACGAGACGCTGGAGGAACAGATGCAATTCGAACCGGACGAGGTGAAGGCCGTGATCACTCGCATGAAGCGCGCACACGGCCACCTGGCGACCGTCATCCGCATGATGGAAGACGGCGCGGAGTGCGAGGATGTGCTCACTCAGCTCGCTGCGGTCAACAAAGCGCTGAGCCGCAGCGGTTACGCCCTGGTGGCGACCGGTCTCCAGCACTGCCTGACCAACGGCAGCGCGGACGGCGCCGACATGAAGAAGATGGAGAAGCTGTTCCTCTCGCTGGCGTGACGTCACGGCACCTCCCAGGCGAATCCGTTGCGAGCGCGGCGAATTCGGAGGCGACGCAGTCGGTGTAGGCTTTCGGCCCGTGGGTAATAGCTGGCTGCGTCGTCTGTCCCCCGCTCCGGAGAACGGAGCGCATACGGTGGTCTGCTTTCCTCATGCCGGCGGATCCGCCATCTCGTACGGGCCGCTGGCCAAATAGCGAATCGAGGCGCGACCAGGCCCCCGGCGGCATGACAGAAACAAAAAAGGTCCCGGAACCTTCTGGTTCCGGGACCTTTTCACTAGTAGCGGGGACAGGATTTGAACCTGCGACCTCTGGGTTATGAGCCCAGCGAGCTACCGAGCTGCTCCACCCCGCGTCGGTGAACACAACATTACACACGAGTCGACAGGCGTAGCAAATCCTGTGGTCAGAGCGGTTTTCGAGAAGCGCAGACGCGATTTCGGCGCCGACCGCCGCGACCTCCATGAGCGGGTTCCACATCGCGGAATACGGTCGGCGACCCGGCTCTCACGGATCACGGGGGACCATCGACCCGCCGAACAACGCGGGATCGCCACACGGATACGCCGAACCATTCGAACCGGCGACTCGATGCGGAAGCATCGCTTCACCCCGAATGACGGAGAACGTCTTGGGAAACGCGCGCGTTTCCAAAAAGCAGCCCGAAAAAACGTGACCCAGCCCACTATTTGCGCGTGATTCATCGCACATAACGACCACATAACGAACGACCGGATTGTCCGACCACTGCATAGCCAACCTGCATCAACGCTGGAATCCGGTTATTCGCTTCATGCAATTGTGTCTGTTATCAAGACGTGATCTGTCGAGATCTCTTCGTTATGGTCGGACGCGGCCCGGAGCGAACCCGTGATGGGCATCCAGACCCGAACCGTTGCACACCGGCAACCCTGCCCCGCGGTTCGGGGATCCCCGACCTCCTGGGGGCAGGGACGCGGCGGACCATCGCCGAGCCGGCGGGCGCAGGGAGGGACACCACCATGAACAAGAACCGGAAGATCAGCAGTCGCGCCCTCGGCTTCGCCGCCGTCGCCGGCGCCCTTGTTGCCGTCCCGTTCGCAGCTTCCACCACTGCTTCGGCTGCGCCCGCCCACGACTGGGACGGTGTCGCGCAGTGCGAGAGCGGCGGCAACTGGAATATCAACACCGGCAACGGCTACTACGGCGGCCTGCAGTTCACGCAGTCCACCTGGAGCGCCAACGGTGGCAGCGGCTCGCCGCAGAACGCGAGCAAGGAAGAGCAGATCCGCGTCGCGGAGAACGTGCTGCAGACCCAGGGCTCCGGCGCCTGGCCGGTGTGCGGCCAGTACCTGCGCTACGCGCCCGCCGAGGAGACCCGGCCGGCCCCGCAGCCCGAGCCGACCGCTCCGGTCCAGCTACCTGACGATCGCCAGGACCTGATCAACAAGGCCACCGACGCCGGCAAGCAGGCCGCGCAGCAGTTCGGTGTGGGCGAGCAGTTCCGGCAGATCCTCGACCAGAACAGCGGTCTGATCGACTCTCTCGGCCGCTGAGCCCGAGCGCGGTAGTACCGCGCACGCTTCTCATGCATTCGGCGCCGCCATCCGTGCGATGGCGGCGCCGAATGCCGTTTGTGGGGCAGGCCCGTCGTCGAGGCCGCCCGGCCAGGCACGGGCGCAGAACGCGAACGGCGCCCCGGGTGATCCCGGGGCGCCGTTGTCGTCGATCACCGGCCGGCCGTTAACCGCCGGCCTTGTTGTAATCGTCGATGGCCTTCTGGAGCCCTTCCAGCGCCTTGCCCAGCTGGCCGAGGTCACCCGACTTCTGGGCGTCCTCGACCCCCTTCAGGGCGTCGTTGAGCTCCTTCACCGCCGCGTCCTTCCCGGCCGACCCGGTGGTCGGCGGCGGCGCTGTCGTGGACGGCGGTGGCGTGTTCTGATTCGACGGCGGTGGTGAGGTACTGCCCTGCTGGCCGGGCGGGTTGATCGCCGCCTGCCCCGGCTGCTGGGTGGTCGCGGCGCCCAGCCCGTCTTGCACGTCGTTGAGCGCATCACCCAGCGTGGACTGGTAGCCGACCTTGTCCCCATAGGAGGCGAGCACCTTCACCAGCTGTGGGAAGGACGCCGTGGTCGGTCCACTGTTGCGTTCCAGGTACCACGGTTCGACGTAGAGGATGCCGCCTTCGCCGATCGGCAGGGTGAGCAGGTTGCCGTATTTGATCTTGTTGGTGTTACCACCGGTCAGCAATGTCCGATCGTTCGAGACGCGGGCATCGGTGGTCATCGACGTCTGGACCTGTTGCGGCCCCGGCGTCTGCGAATCCGTCGGCAACTTGAGCACCGTGAACTTGCCGTAGTTCTCCGGATCGGAGGCGACCTGGATGTACGCCGCGAGGAACTGGCGTTTGAAGCCGACCATCGCACTGGTCAGATTGAACTGCGGCCGACCGGTTTTCGGATCACCGATGAGCACGTAGTACGGCGGCTGATGGGCGTTGGTCGGGGTGTCGGAGGTCGGATCGTTGGGCACCGACCAGAACGCGTTGTTGGTGAAGAACTCGCGCGGATCGTTGACGTGGTAGCGCGCCAGCATCTCGCGCTGCACCTTGAACAGATCCTCCGGATACCGGAAGTGGGCACGCAGCTCCGGCGAGATCTCGCTCTGCGGCTTCACCGAGTTCGGGAACACCCCGCGCCACGCGTTGAGCACCGGATCGGTGGGATCCACGTCGTAGAGGTTGACCGTGCCGTCGTAGGCGTCGACCGTGGCCTTGACGGAGTTGCGGATGTAGCTGACTTCCTTGCGCGGCAGCGTGCGACCGGTGTTCTGATCGATGCTGTCCTCGGTGACTCCCTCCAGCGAGGTCCGCTGCGCGTACGGGAAGTTGTCGAGCGTGGTGTAGGCGTCGACGATCCAGAGGATGCGTCCGTTCACCACGGCTGGGTACATATCGCCGTCGGTGGTCAGCCACGGCGCCACCTGCTGTACGCGGCTGCGCGGATCACGGTTGTAGATGATCTTCGAATCCGAGCCGATGGCGCCGGAGAACAGGATGTTGCGTTCGGCGTACTTGGCGGCGAAGGCGAGCCGGTTGAACCAGTTGCCGATCGGGACACCGCCCTGGCCGGTGTAGGTGTACTGCTCGGTGCCGGTGTCGTATTCGCGCGGCGGCTGGTTGTTCCCGCCCACGATGGCGTAGTCGGCATCCGATTTCGAGATCATCTCGCCGTAGTAGATGCGCGGCTGATCGACCGGGATGGCCTGCCTGTCCTTCGGTGTGAACAGATCGCTGACCGTCGACTTGTCGCCGACGTTGAAGACCGGATATCCGTACCCGCCGCTGGAGCTGCTGGTGCCGGCGCCGGTGGCCGCCTGCTGGGTTTCCTTGGGCGGGGCCACGTTCACCCGGTTGGCCGGAGAGGCGACGAAGCCGTCACCGTGGGTGTAGACGGTGTGCTTGTTGATCCAGTCGGTCTGGTTACCCGACAGGTTCTGCGGCACCAGTTCGCGAGCCGCGACGATGTAGTCCTGCTTCTCGCCGTTGATGGTGTAGCGGTCGATGTCCAGCGGGTCCGGGAAGCCGTAGAAGTTCTGCAGCTGCTGGCGCTGGATGAAGGTCTGGGTCAGCAGATTCGGATCCAGCAGCCGGATGTTGCCGATGGTCTGCTGATCGGCCGGAATCGAACCCGGGTCCTTCGTCTGCGAACCCTTGTAGTCGACGTAGGAGACCTTGTCGTCGGTGAGCCCGTAGGCCTGCCGCGTCGCCGTGATGTTGCGTTCGATGTACGTCGCTTCCTTGGTCGCGGCGTTCGGGCGTACCTCGAACTGCTCGACCACCAGCGGCCACACCGCGCCGACCAGGATCGACGACAGCAACAGCAGGGCGGCCGCCATCGCGGGCACGCGCAAATCGCGCAGCACCACGCCGGCGAAGAACGCGACGGCGCAGATGATCGCGATCGACATCAGGATCAGCTTGGCCGGCAGGACGGCGTTGATATCGGTGTAGGAACCGCCGGTGAAGGTGGGTTCCTTGCGGGTGCTCGACAGCAGCGAATACCGGTCGAACCAGTAGGCGACCGCCTTCAGCACCACGAACGTGCCCGCGATCAGCGCCAGCTGGATGCGCGCCGGGCGGGTCAGCGTGCCCTCCCGCCCGGACAGCCGCAGCCCGCCGAAGATGTAGTGGGTGACGAGGTTGGCGAAGAACGCGATCACCACCGCCACGAACAGCCAGTTCAGCAGCAGCTTGTAGAACGGCAGATCGAAGGCGTAGAAACCGACGTCGATGTTGAACTGCGGATCCTTGATCCCGAACGAGCCGCCGTGCAGGAACAGCTGCACCGTGACCCAGCTCGACTGTGCGACCAGCCCCGACAGCAGGCCGACCAGGACCGGGATGCCGATGCCGAACAGCCGCAACCGGCCCATCACGGTGGTGCGGTAGCGGGCGATCGGATCGCTGGGACCGGACACCGGGACGAAGACCGGGCGCGTTCGATAGGCGGCCAGCAACGCCAGCCAGACCAGGGCCCCGACCACGATCGCGACGATGAGGAACAACAGGAGCCGGGTGACGAGCACCGTGGTGAACACCTGGCGGAAGCCGACCTCGCCGAACCACAACCAGTTGGTGTACGCGTCGGTCAACCGGGGGCCGACCAGCAGTAACGCCGCAATCACGAGCGCGGTGATCAGCAATATCCGGCTGCGGCGAGACAGCGAAGGTAAGCCTGTCGGGGGGCGCATGCCCACGATGCCACTCTCCCAGGTCCGGCGGCGTACCGAAGCGATTGTCGCCGATACACCGCAGTCCGATGATGCGTATGGTCCCTGCGGACCGTCTCTCGCGCCCCACTCTACGTAAAACGGGTCGGCTTGGATCGGGATGGCTCCGGTATGCCGTGGCGGGGACGCGGGCGCTCGCGCTGGACGTACAGTGTCGGCCGTGACTGTGGACAATCCCTCCTCCGCCCTGTACCGCTGCATCCGGGACGTGGCCGAGTTCGCCGACACCGAGGGCTGGGATCAGCCGCCGCAGTTGTTCGCGCTGGTGCCGACCGCCGACCTGGTGGCCGCCGAGCCGACGCTCGAGGATCAGCTCGACGACGGGGCCGCGTTGACTCCCATCGCCCAGGAACCGCTTCCGGACGATCTGAGCGGCGATTCGATGGCGCTCGACGAATTCCTCGCCACCACCAGCTGGCCGCCCGCCGTCGAGGGGGTGGTGCTGGTGCAGCAGATCGTGGTGCTGCCGCCGACCGCCGAACGCACGCTCGACGAGGCCATCGCACCGCTGCTGGCCGACCGCGACGCCGCCGACGCCGCCGGCCGCGACGCCGCGCAGACGCATCCCGAACGCCGCGACGCCCGGCTCTACGCGGGCGTGCTCCGCGACGGAGTCTCGTTGTGCCTGTTGCAGTTACGCCCCGAGGAGGACGAGGCCTTCCCCGAGCTGGATCTGCGCACCGCGCCGAACCTGGCCCCCAACCTGGTCGACGCGCTGCGCCACACGCTCGAGAACGAGCCGGATTAACCGCAGCTGGGGGCCGGGCGTCCGGCGTTGATGTCGTCCAGCGACTGCACCGCGGCGGTCAACGTGTCGACCTTCACGAGCTTCAGGCCCTCCGGGGTGCGCTGGCGGGCCTCGTTGCAATTGTCGGCGGGGACCAGGAAGGTCTCCGCGCCGGCGTCGCGGGCCGCGATCATCTTGTACTGGATACCGCCGATCGGGCCGACCTTGCCCTGCGGATCGATGGTCCCGGTGCCGGCGACGAAGCGTCCGCCGTTGAGTTCACCGAGGCTGAGCTTGTCGACCAGGGCCAGGCTGAACATCAGGCCGGCCGAGGGGCCGCCGATATCGGCGAGGTTGAAATCGACCTGCAGCGGACCGGCCGGCACCTGCTGCGGAGTGACGCCGAGGTAGGCCTTGTTCGAATCGTCCGGGCGCGCACCGAGTTTCACCTCGACCGTCTGTTCGGCGCCGCCGCGGCGGATCACCATCGGGATCGTCGTCCCCGGGGCGGCGCCCTGCACCGCGTCGATCACGTCCTTGGAGGTCGCGATCGGTTTCCCGTTCACGCTCACAAGTTCGTCGCCCTTCTGCAGCACCGCTTTGGCAGGGCCGTCGTCGGCCACCACGCGCACCTGAACCTTGGTCGGATACTTCAGAAAGTTCAGCGCCGCCAGTTCGGCGTTGTCCTCGGACTCCTTGAAATCGGCCTGGTTGGACTTGTCCACCTGGTCGCGGGGAACGCCGGGCGGGTAGACCTCGGCGCGCGGCACCAAGCCGTAGCGGCCGTCCACCCACAAGCCCATCGCCTCGAATATATTCAGCCCGTCGCGAACGGAGACCGTCGTCATGTTCAGGTGTCCCGAGGTCGGATCCACCGCGGCGCCCTGCACCGCGACGACCTGCTTGCCCTCCACCTCGCCGAGGGTATTGAAGGTGGGACCAGGGCCGAGAGCGACGAACGGCACCGTCACCGCACTGCCCACCACACCGAGGACGAGCACGGGCACCAGAGCCGCTATCAAGGTGATGATCCGACGATTCACCCGGCCCACAGTAGCGGCTCCACGATCACCATCCGCGTAGCCTTGGGGGCATGAGCGACGTGCCCTTCGGATTCTCGAACCGCGACGACGATCCCGACCGCGACAAGCGTGACGATCAGGCCGGTTCCGGAGCGAACAACCCCTTCGCCTTCGGCATGGGGTCTTCGGGCGCGGCCGGATTCGATCCCGCGGCCTTCGGGCAGATGCTGACCTCGCTCGGGCAGATGTTCTCCACCATGAGCCAGCCGGGCGGCCAGGCGAGTCCGGTCAACTACGACGTCGCCAAGCGGCTGGCTCGCCAGCAACTCGGATCGACGGTCGCGCCGATCACCGACGGTGCGCAGCGCGCCGTCAGCGATGCCGCGCATCTGGCCGAACTGTGGTTGGACGCGGCGACCACCCTGCCCGCCGGGGCCACCAGGACGGTCGCGTGGTCGCCCAACGATTGGATCGAGCAGACACTGCCGACCTGGAAGCGGCTGTGCGATCCGGTCGCCGAGCAGGTCTCGGGTATGTGGAGTTCGACACTGCCGGAGGAGGCCAAGCAGTTCGCCGGGCCGATGCTCGGCATGCTCGGGCAGATGGGTGGTCTGGCCTTCGGCTCGCAGCTGGGGCAGGCGCTGGGACAGCTCGCCCAGGAGGTGCTGACCTCCACAGATATCGGGCTGCCGCTGGGTCCGGCCGGAACCGCGGCGCTGTTGCCCAGCGCGATCAGCGAATTCAGCAAGGGCCTGGAACGTCCCGAAAGCGAGATCCTGGTCTATCTGGCCGCCCGCGAGGCCGCTCACCAGCGGCTGTTCGCCCATGTGCCGTGGCTGCGGCAGCAGGTGCTGGGCGCGGTCGCGGATTACGCGCGGGGCATCCGCATGGACTTCTCCGCGATCGAGGAGGCCGCGCAGAACATCGATCCGATGTCGCTGACCGATCCGTCGAAACTCGAGGAACTGCTGTCGCAGGGCACCTTCGAACCGCAGACCACCCCGGAGCAGAAGGCCGCGCTGGAGCGGCTGGAAACGCTGCTGGCACTGATCGAGGGCTGGGTTCAGGTCGTGGTGGCCGAGGCGGTCGGCGACCGGCTGCCCGGTGCGGGTGCGCTGGCCGAGACGCTGCGCCGCCGCCGCGCCACCGGCGGTCCGGCCGAGCAGACCTTCGCCACGCTGGTCGGCTTGGAGTTGCGTCCGCGCAAGCTGCGGGAGGCGGCCACGCTGTGGCAGCGGCTGACCACCGACGCGGGAATGTCGGCGCGCGACGCGGTGTGGGCGCATCCGGATCTGCTGCCCAGCTCCGAGGATCTCGACAAGCCGAGCGGCTTCATCGACGGTGTGATCGGCGGCGGCGCCGATGTTTTCGACGATCCGCTGGCGCAGCTGGCCGAGACCGAGGCCCGCGAACGCCGCGAAGGCGCTGCGGCGCAACAGGAGCGGCCGAACGAGAACGCGGCAGGCGACAAGAGCCCGGAAGGCACTGCCGCCCAGGACGATTCCGGTTCGGGCACGAATCCGCCGGACGCCGGTGACGAGCGCGGCGAGAACGAGGATCGCTGACCGGCGGCGTCACCGAGGCCGGTCGGCCCGGCCTCAGCCCAGTCGAGCTTCGGCGGTCGCGTAGCCGAACAGCTTGCGCCCCTTGGACAATGCGTCGACCACGACGGTCACCATCCGGCGGCGCGAACTGAGCCAGCCGACCTGTCCGCCGAACAGGATCGACGCCGGAGCATCGGAGTCGACGGGCAGATAGTGCATCTTGGGCGCGTACTGCACCCGCAGTTTCGTCAGCGCGGTCGGATCGCCGAGCCAGCGACCGAGATATCCCGCGACCAGGCCGAACGTCAGCATGCCGGGCACCGTTCCCGTCGTGGTGCCGCAACGGTGCGGATCGACGACACCGGCGTGCCGCACCACATCGTCGGCCGCGACCGTGACGGTGTCGGCGGGCAGATCCGCGCCCACCGCCAGCGGGCCGAGATCCACGAGAGGGCGCGGCAGCGACGGTTGGATCCGGTCGCGCTGCGGCGTGCGCAGGCGCCGTTGCGCCGAAACCGGTTCGAGATCGTGCGGCCGGCCGGACGTCCCCGTTCGCGCACAGGTTCCGGGCTGGGTGTGCACCAGCAGCGTAGAGGAGCCGCTGGTCACGACCTGGCCGTCGTCGTCGCGCAGCAGGGTGGTCACCGAGACCACGTCGTAGTCGCGGTAGTGGCGGAAGGATTCGAATCCGATTTCACAGCTGATGCGGTCGCCGGCCAGCAGTGGGCGCACGATTTCCAGCGTGCGGTCGGCGTGCACGACGCGCCCGTTGTGGAAGCCCGGCACGAGTGCCTCGAGCGTGCTTTCCTCGGCGCGCATCCATACGGTGGTGGCGAAGGTCGGCGGGGCCACCAGGGCATCGAATCCCCGAGCGGCGGCGGCACGTTCGTCGCAGTGGATGGGGTCGGTGGCGCCTATCGCCCGGGCGTACTCGCGAATCGCGTCCGCCGCGATCGGACGATCGCCGCGGGTCCGAAACCGATGTTCGCCGTGCAGCGATGCCACCGGTGGCACGTCGAGGGATGCGCTGACCATGTTGCTCCTTTAACCGACCCGAATCGACCCGATTGTCGGCCGCCGGTGGCCGGGCGTTAGCACTCTCGGCGCCGGTCTGGAAAATTCACGGCGAGTCGTCGGCGAGTTTTGTGAAACGGTGCGTTCGGAGCGGGGCCGCGACTCGAGTCGAAGCACCCTGTGGACAACGTCGAACCTGTGGATAACCAGGGGTTTTCCACCCGCTGCGAGCAGGGCCGGCGACAATACTGAGGCCCATGACGTTGTCACACACACGTGGACCGATGTTGCATCCGCGGGTGGCGGTTCTGCGCCGGCCCTCGGGCGCGGTGCAATTGGGATGGGATCCCGAACGCGCGGTACTCCTGCACCCGCCCGCCGTCGAGACCGATGCGGTCGTCGCCTTCGTCCGGCTGCTCGACGGTCTGCACAGCCATCCTCAGCTTCTGTGGGAGGCCAGGCAACTCGGTCTCGGTGGCGTGGCCCTGGAGCTGTTACGCGATATCGACGCGGCCGGACTGCTGGTGTGGCCGCGGGCGCGCCGCACTCGCGTGCGGACCGTGCACGTACACGGCCGCGGGCCCCTGGCGGATTCGCTACACGACGGTATTCGGCGACTGGGCATCACTCCGACGCGTTCGAGCGAGTACCGCGGCGGTACTTCGGATTTCCTACTGTCCACCGATCTGGTGATACTCACAGATGCGCTGGTGCCGGTGCCGGAACTGGTCAGCATGCTGCTGGTGCGCCGGATCCCGCACCTGCAGGTTCGCATCCGCGACGGGCACGGTGTGATCGGGCCGCTGGTGCTGCCCGGCGGTACCAGCTGTCTGCGCTGCGCCGACCTGACCCGCACCGAATTCGACGCCGAATGGCCGCATCTGGCGGCGCAACTGCTCGGCCGGACCGGCTACGCCTCCCCCGCGACCATTGCCGCCACCGCCGCCCTGACACTGCGCGAGATCGAATCGATCATCGAGGATGCCGCCGACGACCCGCCCCGAACCCTGGACACCACACTGGAGTTCGATCCACACACCCGGCGCGTCGCCCGGCGCCGCTGGACCCCGCACGCGGACTGCGCCTGCCGCCGAATCGCAGCCACGGTAACCGAAGCGGCGGCCGACGATCGCGCGGCATCCGTCGCCGGAGGATCGGTATGAGCGCGACGAAGGTGGCCCGCGCCGCAGCTCGGGCGGTGACAGAGTCTCGCCTCAGGGCCGCCGTGATCTCGATCGCGAGGTGGGCGGGTTCGGTCGGATCAGTGCTCGCTGGTGGCCGAGTCGGTGAAGGACCAGACGGCCGCAGGCCGTCCGGTGGCCTTGGTTCGCATTCGTTCCCCGGTGCGGGTGAGACCGGGGATCGCGGCCAGGGTGCGGTTGAGGTTGCCGGGGTCGGGGCGAGTGCCGGCCAGCGCCGTCGCAAGGGCAACCGCGCGCGTGGCCGGGAAGTGTTCGCCGATCAGGGGACGGGTGAAAGTGAGGTCCTTCCAAAGCATCTCGGCGAGCCGTTCCCGGGCGACCTCGACGATCATGTTGTGGTCGAAGGCCAGCGGCGGGACCGCATCGAACGAAACCCATCGAGCACCGGTGGGTGTTGCGGGGCCCCCGAGTACCGCCCACATCGCGATCGAGAGCGTCGGCCCGCGCGGATCGCGGTGCGGTTCGTCGAACGTGACCAGCTGACCGACGGCGAGAATCGCATCCTCGGGCACGCCCAGTTTGCTGTGTACCGCGCGGCGGGCCGCCGTCACGAGTCGCTCACCGCGACCGAGCAGCACACCGGGCAGCGCGAGTTCGCCCGCGAACGGCTCCCACTGCCTCGGCGCCACCCCGAAGGTGACGGCCGGGTCGTCGGCGCCGAATCGCAGGGCGAGGACATCGAGCGATACGGCGGATTGCTGCTCCACGGCCAACCATCATGCCGCAGCCGCGACCCGGGCCACGCGATCGGCGCGATCGGGGCCGTGCCCGGTCAGCACCACCGGCGCGCCGAGCCGGCGTGCCAGGAATTCCGGAACGTCCGCCGGCAGCGGAACGAGATCCGGGGTGCTCTGCGCGAGGAGACCTGTCAGCCACCGCTGATGACCCAGATCCCGCCAGGCGCCACAATCGATCCGGTTCCGATATCCGTCCGGGGCGAAATATCCTGCGGCAGTGCGGAAGTCGTCACGACCGGCCACGAGATCCAGGTGGTTGACGGCGAGGGCGTCGACTCCCCCGCACGCCTCCACGGCATAGCGCAGCAGGACCGGATCCAGATGGCCGACGCGAAAGACGCCCTGATACGGACCGGTGGCATTGTGCGGCTCCGGGACCGCCAATGCCGTGTCCTCGGTCGGAAAGGGGCCCGCGCCGTGGCGAGTCTGGTACGCACGTGTCACTCCCAGCACCGTGCCCGGTGCGCCGATGCGTGCCAGCATGGCGCGGGCATGGCGGGGTTCCACCGTCGACCAGGTGGTGTAGGGGTGCAGGCCCCGCCATTCGTCGAGCAGCACGCCCTGGGCGCCCTCGAAGACCAGCCGGCCCGCGGCGGCGAAGACCGCGAGCTGCTCGCCCGGCACCAGTGCGACCGTCCGCGCGAATTCCGTATACACCTCGACGAGGGCGTCGATCGGCTCCCAGCCGTGCCGCCCGCGCGCCAGCAGCGGCGCGTAGTGCCGCTCCAGCGCGATCAGCTTGCGGCGCAGGACATCCGGGCTCCGGCAGTCCCGGACCCGAGGCGCATCGTGCTCGAGTGCGTAGCGCACGGTCTCCCCGATGCCCATACCGCAGGAACCGTGCCGTGCGGCACCGCGCGCATCCTCACGGCAGCGGTTGGCGGCTCCGTGGATCGGAGTGGTCAGCAGTGCGCGCTCGTCGACGACGATCGATCCCAGCGGATCCGCGACCCCCAACGCGGCCAACGCTTCGGCCTCGGCCGCCAGAGCGATCGGATCCACCAGCACATGCCGCGACAGCACCGTCGGCACGCCCGACAGCGTGCCCGATCCGAACTGCCGGAAGGTGTGGCGCCGGCCGTCGACGATCACGGTGTGCGCGGCCTGCGCGCCGCCGTTGAAGCGCACGACGGCCGCCACCTCCAAGCCGGCCTGTGGCGAGCACAGCCAATCCACGGTGGCGCCCTTCCCGGCGTCGCCGAATCCCAGATCGACCACGATCACATGCCGGTCGCCGAACATGATGTGTTCCCTTCGCTTGTCGGATCGGGCTCGCGATCAGAACCGGACGTCGTCGTCGCCCGGGGTCGCCGTCGGCAGTGCGCCCGCACCGCGGGAGCGGACGGGAGTACCGATCGGGGCCAGCGCCTTACCGACGACCTCGGCGGCGTCGGATCCGATGTCCCGCAGATCGGCCAGGCCGGCACCCAGATCGACGCGGTCCTCCCCGATCCCGATGGTCAGCGCGATGAGTTCGCACACTGCCGCCGGATCGTCCAACCGCAGCACCCGCTCTCCGAGCACTCCCCGCCAGTGCTCGAGAATCTCCGGGTCGGTGTAGTAATGGGACTGATTCGGCAGGATGTAGTACACATGCCACCGATCGGCCAGCTCGCGGTAGATCGAGGGAACCGAAATGTCCTGTGGCACATCGTCGCCGATCACCCGGCGTACATGCGCCGCCGCGAGTCGCGACTTGTTCAGCTCGTCACCCACGATGAACAGATAGCCCTTGCGTCCGCGCCTGTCCCACGCGTCCGTCGCCGTGTGCCGGGCCATGAAATACGCTGCGAGTTCGTAACTTTCGGATTTCTGTCCGCCACCGCCCCCCTCGAGCAGAATCAGGCGCAGCTGTTCGTCCATCCGATTGTCGGACTCGAACTGCCCGATCTGCAGCGGCACCCGATCACAGTCCGCATCGCCGATTCCGCCGAACAGAATCTGCGGATCCTCCGCATATCCCTTGCGCTGCAACAGCCCGTGCAGGGTGGCCAGCTTCTCCTGCATGATGCGCGGGACCCGCCCCATCGACCCGGTGACGTCGAACAGCACCGCGATCGGCAGCGAGGCCCCGTGCTCGTCGGAATCGCGGGATTCGCGCACCCCGACGCCGAAGGGGTCGAGCAGCGGATGCGCGACCCACTCCGGATAGGGCTTGGCCCGCATGTCGGCGGTATAGCCGAAGTCGTCGAGTCCGCGGGCGGCGCGGAAGGTGCGCGCGGCGTCGTAGGCACTGTCGTCCCACTGCCCGTATCCCATCGTGATCACTGTCCTTTCGGTAGTTCGAACGGCCGGAATCGGCGGGCGCCGTACAGCCGGTCGAGCAGGTCGTCGAATTCGTCGAGCAGGGTGCGAGCGTCGGGCCGCAGCCGGGGCGCGGATTGCAGGCAGCCCTCGGCGAAGGCGCGCATCGGTGCGGGCGCGCGGTCGCCGAGCATGGTGAGCAGCAGCCGGTGGGCCAAATACACATCGGTGCGGGGGCAGACCCCGCTGCCCGTTTCGGGCGGATAGTCGATCGAGGCCGGCGTGGCCGTCGGCACCCGCCCGGGCCGGGTCGCGAACGACCAGCCGACCAGCACCACCCCGTGCAGACGGGGATGGATGAGCACGTTCTCCGCGGATACCGCGGTGTGCACCCAGTGCGCGGTCGCGGCACCGGCGAGGCAGCGCAGCAGCCGGCGGTGCATCCAGGCGTAGTCGCGTGGGTCGAGTCCGCGCGGATACGCGGCGCGAACTCGAGCCAGCGTCACGAACCCGTCGGTCAGCGCGTCGAGCACGTTGATCGCGCGCACCTCGCCGGATTCGGTATCGGTGTGGTCGACGGTGTCGATCAGGCGCGGGTAGTACGGCGTCAGCCATTCGTGCTCGCCGGTGAGCGCGGCGATATCCGTCAGCGCGTTTCGCTCGTTCGCCAGCAGCGAATTCGCGGCCTGCCGCCGTGCGATCTTCACCACGGCGGCCGCCGAGTCGGTGCGGTACAGGTCCGCGACGGAACCGGCGGCGTGCAATGCGCCGAGGCGATACCGCCCCCGCATGCCACACACCTCGAAGGTCTGCTCGGCCGCCAGCCAGCTCCGATACAACTCGCCGAGGCGGACGAATGCCGCGGTGGCCCGCTCGGCGTCGGCCGCGGCCACCCGGTCCGGATGCAGCGCGGCGGCCAGCCGCAGATACGTCCGATGCGCGATGCGGCGAGCGGTGGAATCCGTTGTCGCCACGCCGAACAGGTCTTCCGGACGCCGCACCTTCCGGAGGGTCGCCGCGGCTGCTCGCAGTGTCGTCATAGTTTTAGTCTAACCGACTAAAACACTCGGACACAGAGATTTGCGCCAACTTTTTGTCGTTGTGACCAAAACAGGCGACGAACACCCGCCGACCACCACCGATAAGCCGTTTCTCAGGGATTCGCACACGCAGACCACGGCCCCGACCGGCCCGACTGTGACCGATGACACGTCTCGCTCCAGGGGTGGAGTTCACGCAATTCACATGGCACGCGACATGGTGGGTCAGCCATGATGGGGGTGTGTCTGAGATTGTGCGCCGTAGCTCATCCCGCAACGCCAAGTTGGCGAAGATTCCACTCGGTATCGCGGGACGGGCCGCTGTGGGGTTCGGCCGCAAACTCGCCGGCGGCGACAAGGGCGAGATCAATGCCGAGTTGAATCAGAAGGCCGCCGAGCAGATCTTCTCCGTTCTCGGCGAGCTCAAGGGCGGCGCAATGAAATTCGGCCAGGCGCTGTCGGTGATGGAGGCCGCCGTACCTGAGGAGTTCGGCGAGCACTATCGCGAGGCGCTGACCAAGCTGCAGGCCGCCGCGCCGCCGCTGCCGGCCGCCGCGGTGCACCGGGTGCTGGACCAGCAACTGGGCACGGCCTGGCGCAAGCGCTTCCGTTCCTTCGACGACGCCCCTACCGCCTCGGCCAGTATCGGACAGGTACACAAGGCCGAGTGGTCCGACGGCCGCACGGTGGCGGTGAAGGTCCAGTACCCCGGCGCCGACGAGGCGCTGCGCGCTGACCTCAAGACACTCAATCGGATGGCCGGCATGATCGCCGCCGTCGTCCCCGGCGCCGACGTCAAACCCATCCTCGCCGAGATCACCGAGCGCACCGAGGAAGAGCTCGACTACCGCACCGAGGCCGCCAACCAGCGCCGCTTCGCCAAAGCCTTCGACGGGCACCCGAGGTTCCTGGTACCCAAGGTGGTGGCCGGGGCACCGAAGGTGATCGTCACCGAGTGGCTCGACGGCACCCCGGTCTCCCAAATCATCAAGCGCGGCCACCAGGATCCGGCGGGCACGGTCGAGCTGCGCAACCGCGTCGCAACCCTGATGGGTGAATTCCACTTCTCCTCCCCCGCCCTGGCCGGCCTGCTGCACGCCGATCCACACCCCGGCAATTTCATGATGCTCGACGACGGCCGGTTGGCGGTGCTCGATTTCGGCGCCTGCGCCCCGCTGCCCGACGGCTTCCCGCCCGTGCTGGGCCAGATGGTGGCGATGGCGGTCGAGGATCGGTTCGAGGAACTGACCGAGCTGATGTACAGCAACGGCTGGGTGATTCCCGGCCGCACCGTCACGCACGCCGAGATCGCCGACTATCTGCGCCCGTTCACCGATCCCATCCGCGAGGATTCGTTCCACTTCACCCGCAAGTGGATGCAGCGCGTGGCGGGCAAGGCGACCGACGTGAGCCGCCCGGAGATGAAAACGGGTATGTCGCTGCAACTTCCGGCCGAACACATCATGGTGTTCCGGGTGCTGATGGGTTCGATCGGCATCTGCGCGCAGCTCGACGCCGAGGTTCCGTTCATGAAGCTGATGCACGACTGGGTACCCGGCTACGCCGAATACCGAAGCGCCAGCTGATCGTTCACCTACCCCGAATATGGGACGAGCCCCGCATCCGACAAAGATGCGGGGCTCGTTCGTGCTCCCAGAGGTGGCCGAGGCGGATCCGCGCTCGGCCCGAACCGGCGCCGATCACGCCAGTGCGACCTTACGCGGGCGGCCGCGCGGCCGCTTGCGGGCGATCACGACGCCCTGTTCGAAGATCTCGCCGCCCCAGACACCCCAGGGCTCGGCGCGATCCAGGGCAGCCGCGAGGCACCCCTTGCGGATCGGGCAGGAAGCGCACAGTGCCTTGGCCTCTTCCAGCTGGGTCGGGCTTTCGGCGAACCACAGGTCCGGGTCACCGACTCGGCAGGGCAGGGTCAGCGCGACACCGCGGGTGCGGGCCGGCCTCGAGGCCTGGGTCGATCGGCATGTCGCGCGAGTAACGGTCGCGGTGGACACGTCTTGCTCCTTCAGCTCGTGCAGCGGTGGTTTCGTTGTCTTCCGCGAAACCGGTGCCGGTGGCTGGAGGCCGAAAAGAACTATGGCCACGGTTTCGCTTCGGGCGATCCGTGGCCAGGAGGCTGTGGTAGTGGGTTCTACCTGAACCGACTTCGGTGTCGGTTACTGATCACGGTCGCTGGGTGTGCGTTGCGGAGGCGGGCTGCCTGCAGATTCGCCGTCATACGATCGGCTTCGACTGCGAAGGCGTGGGCTGCGTCGGTGTGGAAACCGACGTGTGCCGGGTGCCAACCCCACTCGGACTTGTCTGCGGCAATTGCATATGCGGGCGCTTGCGGTCGAGCACCGATAATGCTTGCGACAGACAGACCGGTCCCCTGCAAGGCGAGGACCCCCCGGGAGGCGGACACGACAGAAACCACCGGTGCCACAACGCTTCTCGAAGCGAGAGTCACGATGTTGTTCATTTTGTCTACCTCCCTCCTACTCGTTATCCGACTGATCACTGTGCGCGCCGGAATGCCCTCCCAGCGCGTGATCACCACCCTACGGGTGTGATACACAACCGCACAACCTATTTTTCACCTGCGGTTTTGTCACTCGCGCAGCGCTCACCGAATCACCGGTTGCGCACCCGGGATCGCACGATCGCCAGCAGCTCCGGGCCGAACTGCTGCGACTTCTGCTGTCCGATACCCGGAATCGCGGCGAGCGCGTCCTCGTCCATCGGCACCTGTTCGGCGATCGCGGTCAGCGTTTTGACGCTCACCACCGCGAACGGTTTGATCTGCAACTCCTCGGCCCGCTGCCGTCGCCACTCCTGCAGCGCGCCGAGCAGTTCGGTATCCACCTCGGCCGGGCAGCCCGAGCAGCGGCCGAGCAGCGTGTCGGTCGAATTGAGCAGGGAACGCCCGCAGACCCGGCAGACCGGCAGCCGGCGGCCGCGACCACCCCGCGCACCGGCCTGCTGGGCGACCATCGACGCCGGAGAATCCTCCGGCACCAGCCCGGTGAGGAATCGGCTGCGCCGCCGGTTGCGGCGCCGGCCGTCGGCACGCGCCAGCGCCCACGACAACCGCAGATGTTCGCGCGCCCGGGTCACGCCCACGTAGAGCAACCGCCGTTCCTCCTCCAGCGCGGCCTCGTCGGTCACCGCGCCGCCCTCGCCCAGAACGTGGGCGATGGGCAGGGTGCCGTCGGTGAGCCCGACCAGGAAGACCGCATCCCATTCCAGCCCCTTCGCCGCGTGCAGCGAGGCCAGCGTCACACCCTGCACGGTCGGTGGGTGGCGCGCCTCGGCGCGGGCGGCCAGTTCCCGCAGCAGTCCGGCGAATTCGAGGCCGGGATCGTGGGCGGCGAGCTCCTCGGTGAGCTGTACCAGCGCGACCAGCGACGACCAGCGCTCGCGGGCCTGCGCACCGGCCGGCTCCTCGGCCGTGAGCCCGAGCCGGGCCAGGACCGCGCGCACGAGCGTCACCACCTCGGGGCCACGCGCCGCGGGCAGGTCGTCGCGGGCTCCGGCCTGCCGCAGCGCCTGCACCGCCTGCCGGACCTCGGCCCGCTGGAAGAATCCCTCACCGCCGCGGACCTGGTACGGGATGCCCGCCTCGGTCAGCGCCTGCTCGTACACCTCGGACTGGGCGTTGATGCGATACAGCACGGCGATCTCGGCGGCCGGGACACCACGCCCGAGCAGACCGGCGATGCCCTTGGCGACGGCGGTGGCCTCGGCGACCTCGTCGTCGTATTCGGCGAACGACGGTTCCGGCCCGTCGGCGCGCTGGCCGACCAATTGCAGCCGGGTCCCCGCGATGCGTCCGCGCGCGGCGCCGATCACGCGATTGGCCAGCGACACCACCTGCGGCGTGGATCGGTAGTCCCGTTCCAGCCGGACCACGGTGGCATCCGGGAACCGGCGAGAGAAATCGAGCAGATAGGCGGGACTGGCGCCGGTGAACGAGTAGATCGTCTGATTGGCGTCGCCGACCACGGTCAGATCGTCGCGATCGCCGAGCCACGCGTCGAGTACCCGCTGCTGCAGCGGGGTCACGTCCTGATATTCGTCGACGACGAAGCACCGGTAGCGGCCACGGAATTCCTCGGCCACGGCCGGGTAGTCCTCGAGCGCGGCGGCGGTGTGCAGCAGCAGATCGTCGAAATCGAGCAGCAGACCGTCCGCAGTGTTCTTCAGCGTCTCGTAGCCGGTGTAGACGGCCGCGACCTTGTCCGCCTGATACGGGATGTCGCGGTGGTGGCGCTGGGCGGCGCCGGGGTAGTCCTCCGGCGCGATGAGCGAGGCCTTCGCCCATTCGATCTCGCCCGCCAGATCACGCACGTTCTCCGTCGCGGTCGGCAGGCCGACGCGCTGGGCGGCCTGGGCGACGACCGCGAATTTGGAGTCGATGAGTTTCCACGGCACGTCGCCGACGATCTGCGGCCAGAAATACTTCAGTTGCCGCAGCGCCGCGGCGTGGAAGGTACGCGCCTGGACGGTCTGCGCATCGCCACCCAGGCCGAGCGCACGCAACCGGGACCGCAGCTCACCGGCCGCCCGCGCCGTGAAGGTCACCGCCAGCACCTGGTCGGCACGCACATGCCCGGCCGAGACCAGATGGGCGATGCGGTGGGTGATGGTCCGGGTCTTGCCGGTGCCGGCGCCCGCGATCACACACACCGGCCCACGCGGCGCCCGCACCGCGGCTGCCTGCTCGGGATCGAGCCCGTCGAGCCGCAGGCTGGTCGATGAGGTCGGGACAGGCACGCGCTCCATCATGACAGGCACCACCGACATCCGTGCCGCCGCGACGACGCCCCCGGTTGCCCCGCCACGGGGGTCCGGCCGCGGCTCCCCCGGCCGGCGCGCCCGTCGCTCAACTCCGCGCGTCCCGCAGCGTCCGCAACGATGCGGCGAAGTCGGCGGTACGGGCGTGCAACGGACCGAAGAACTCCCGGTCGCAGTCCTCCACCGCGACGATCGCGCGATTGACCAGTGCCACACCGGCTTTCGTCGGAACCAGGGATTTCGCGCGCCGATCGTGCGGATGATCCCGCCGCTCGATCAGGCCCTTCTGTTCCAGGGCGCGCAACACCTGGGAGGTCATCATCGGGTCGGTGGCGGCATGGGCGGCGAGATCGCGCTGCGTGATCGGGGTGCCGGCGTCCGACCCGCCGAACCAGGTCAGCGCGGCCAGCAGAACGAACTGCACGTGAGTGAGATCGAACGGGGCCAGCGCCGCGCGCACCGCTGCCTGCCACCGGTTGGTCACCTGCCACAACAACAGGCCGGGGCTTTCGTCGGCGCTGCCGAATTCGGTTCGCAGGGCACGATTTTCGTCACTCACCGAGCGACCGCCGACATCTCGCCCGCGTCCTCGCCCAGCATGGCCCGGGAGATGACCTCGAAGTCGTGCGCGCTCAGTTCCACCACGCCGCGCCGGAGCACGATGCCCCAATGGGGGACGCTGGTGAGATCGAGGTCACCGCGCACGGAATCGATCGCGACATCGCGCGCGTCCGGGCGGTAGGTCACCGCGCGCCGCCACGGCCGGAAGCAGCCGCCCTGATCGTCGGCCTGCCACACGGGCCGATCGTCGATCATGCCGATCGCGGTGAACGACTTCACCGCGTCCCCCTCGCGCATACCGGTTCTGGGCGAGTAGTAGACGAGCCCGTCACCCGGCCGCATCCGTTCGACCGCGGTTCGCTTGCCGTGATTGGCCTGCGCGATGCCGAGCGCCACCCCGCGACGCACGTGATCGCGGGAGACGACGGCCAGCCAGTACTTGCTCATGATGTCCTCCTCGAACGATTCAGCGGATGCCCGGAACGGCCCGGCGCGCCTCGGCCGTCTCGACCAGCGCCGCGAGGTCACGGTGGACGGAATCGGCCAGTCCGCCGCCCATCAACGCCGACCACAGCCGGCGCAGCGGGCCGGTCATCGAAATGGTCACCGACACCTCGGTGCCCGCGGCCGTCTCCGCCACGTGGTGCGCGAAGATCAGCCGGGCGCCGAACAACCGGGAGACGTCGACGAACTCCTCGCCGGTCAGCTTCTCGATCACGAACGCGACCTTCGGGCCTCCCTTCGGCTTCAAGGTGCCCGTCGCCCCCTCGGCGAAGGGGCCGTCGAGCCGGACCCACTCGGTGTCGGCATTCCATTCCGGCCAGGTGGCCATATCGGCCCAGACCGCGAAGAAGTCGGCGGGTGGGGCGGTGGATACGGCGTGAGCTGCGGCAATCTGCGTCATGGGAAATAGTATGCGCGCTTACTATCTGTTTGGCAAGTCCCTCCGGCGGACATCACAGCCAGCCGTGGGAACACGGAAAACCGATTCGATGTTCAATCAGGCGTGACTGCTACTGACCTGACCATGTACTCGACGACCTGGTGCGGCTACTGCCGCCGCCTGAAGAAGCAACTCGATGAGGCGGGCATCACCTACACCGTCGTCGACATCGAACAGGATCCCGACGCGGCCGAGTTCGTCGGCAGCGTGAACGGCGGCAACCACGTGGTGCCGACCGTCAAGTACTCCGACGGGTCCACCGCGACCAACCCGAGCCTCGCCCAGGTGAAGAGCGCCCTCGCCGCGATCGGCTGACCGACGGCGAGCGAGGGCGAATCAGCCTGCCGCAGCCCAGGATTCGACGATGGTGCGGGCGATCGAGATGGAGCCCGGCAGCAGGAGCCGTTGCTGCTCGGCATTTCCGGTGTCGCCGGTGACCGAACCCCACGCGCCCGCGGCCAGTGCCGTGCGCACCTCGTCGCGGGTGAACCAGTGGGCCTCGGCGATCTCACCGTCGGAGAAGACCAGCGGTGCATCGGGATCGGCGACCGCGGCGAACCCCAGCATGAGCGAACGCGGCAGCGGCCACGGCTGACTGCCGAGGTAGCGGATGTCGCGCACCGCGACGCCGACCTCCTCGCGAATCTCGCGTTCGACGCAGCGTTCCAGCGACTCCCCCGCCTCCACGAAGCCGGCCAGCAGCGAGAACATCTTCTCCGGCCAGTTCTGCTGCCGGCCGAGCAGGACCCGGTCGCTACCGTCGTGCACCAGGCAGATGATGGCCGGATCGATACGCGGGAATTCCTCGTGTCCGGAGGCGTTGACGCGCGACCAGCCGGCATTCGACACGGTGGTCGGGCTGCCGTCGACAGCGCTGTAGCGGGCGCGGTCGTGCCAGTTCAGCAGCGCCAGTGCGGTGGACAGAATGCCGAGAATCACGTCGTCGAGGTGCAGCGAGGTGCTCACCACCCGCAGGTCCATCAACTGACCCTCGAGCTCGTTGTCCCGAACCCCCCAGATGTGCGCGCCGTCGACCACACCGAGCAGGACCGCCTCGGGCACCGGCTCGGACGCATAGTCCAACGCCGCCTCCAGCACCAGCTGATCACCGTCGATCCGAACCTGCCCCCGCCGGTTCATCCGCACCAGTTTGGCCTCGGCCCACCCTTGCTTCAACGCCTGCTCGTCCGAGCGCAACGTCTCCGCACGATCGAGGGCGGAACGAGACAGCAGTGGAAGACCATTCAGTTCGAATAACGACACGCTTCGAGGGTATCGCGGTGGTTGCGACCTGCGCGGAGCAGGCTTCCCCGGTCCGGGCTATTTGTGCACGCGGCGGATGTAGAGGAGTTTGTCGCCGGTTTCCAGGGCGTCCACCTCGGGCTCGTCGACCCGGATCAGCGTGCCCTCCCGGACCACGCCGAGCACGATATCCCGCAGATGCCGCGGCGAACCGCCGACCTCGTCGGATTCCACGTCGCGTTCGGCGATCGCGAACCCGGCCTCCGGGGTGAGCAGGTCCTCGATCATGTCGACGACGCTGGGCGTGGTGGTCGCGATACCGAGCAGCCGGCCCGCGGTCTCCGAGGAGACCACGACCGAATCCGCGCCCGATTGCCGCACCAGATGGGTGTTCTCGGCCTCCCGGATCGACGCGACGATCTTGGCCTTGGCATTGAGTTCCCGCGCGGTGAGCGTGACCAGCACCGCGGTGTCGTCCCGGTTCGCGGCGATGACCAGCGAGGCCGCGTGCTGAGCTCCGGCCAGCCGCAGCACATCCGATTGCGTCGCCGAGCCGTGCACCGTCACCAGGCCGGCATTGGCCGCGGCCTCCAAGACGGTCGCATCGGTGTCGACCACCACGATCTCGGCAGGTTGCACCCCGTCGCCGAGCATCGCGTCGACCGCGGTCCGGCCCTTCGTCCCGTATCCGACGACCACGGTGTGATTACGCACCTTCTGCCTCCATCGCTGAATTTTGAACGCCTGCCGGGACCGCTCGGTGAGGACCTGCAGGGTGGTGCCGACCAAGACGATCAGGAACAACACGCGCAGCGGGGTGATGACGATCGTGTTGATCAGGCGCGCCTGCTCCGTGATCGGGGTGATGTCGCCGTAGCCGGTCGTCGACAGTGAGACCGTCGAGTAGTAGGCGGCGTCGAGGAGAGTCAGTTCCTCGCCGCGGTTGTCGTGATAACCCGCGCGGCCGAAATAGACCACCAGCGTCGCCGCCACCAGCAGCAGCACCGCGAACGCGACCCGGCGGGTCAGCGAGACCCACGGGCTGGTCCGGATTTCGGGAATGCGGAGTATGCCGACCAGCGCGTAATCGGGACGATCCGTCAAACGGCCCAGACCTCGTGAGCTGTCACCGAACACGGTATCCCCCGGATATGTCGTTGCTCACCTGTGCCACAGATCGGCAGCGTACCGGCCGGAAGCCGGGTCGAGGGACTGGGCACGCGAGTAGGCGGGAGCGTAGCGTCACCACGGAGCGACCCCACTCGCGGCGGAGAGAGCGCGGAGCCGGGGCGGAGAAAGGAATACCGCATGAGTGACGCCGGTCGAGGCTCGCAGCGGCGAGCGGTGCTGATGAGCGCCGCCCTGTTCGGCATGGGCACGCTGCATTTCGTGGCGCCCAAGCCCTTCGATTCGATCGTGCCGCCGGCTCTGCCAGGGCGGGCGCGCACCTACACCTACGCGTCGGGTGTGGCCGAAATCGGCGTGGCGGCCGCCTTGGCCGCCCCGCGGACCCGGCGGCTCGGGGGCCGGCTCGCGGTGCTGTTGTTCCTCGCCGTCTTCCCGGCCAACATCCAGTTCGCCGCCGATTCGGTGCGAAATCCGAAGGCGGCCAAGGCGATCAAGTGGGTGTCGGTGCTGCGGCTGCCGTTCCAGGTGCCGATGATCACCCAGGCCCTGCGCATCAGCCGCGAAGCCGCCTGAGGCGCAACGGGTTTCACTCGGGCGGATAGTCGGGGGCGAAATCGGCTTCGGACACCAGGTCCGGGTCCGGCGGGGGTTCGGCACCCGGGTCGGCGCCGAACTCTTCGTCGGGCGGAAGGTCGGCGGCGGGTTCCTGGCCGTCCTGCGAGCCGGCGGGTGGCGCCCAGGCGGGCGCGACCTCGGCGATGAGTTCGGCCAGCTCGGCCGACCCCGGCAGTTCGGCGGGCGCGACCGTCCTGCCGCTGCGGACGTAATGGAATGCGGCACCGACCTTCTCCAGCACGAGCTCTTCGGCCTCCCCCGTCTGCGCGGCCATCATGCGAGCCCACGCGACCCGGTAGACGGCCAGCTGCATCGCGACCGAGCGTTCCTCCGCGCGTGTCGGTTCCGCGCCGGTCTTCCAGTCGACGACCAGCCAGCGGCCGCCGGGTTCGCTGAACACCGCGTCCATCCGGCCGCGAATGAGCGTGCCGCCGATGCTGGTCTCGAATCCCACCTCGACATCGACGGGGTTGCGGTCGGCCCACGGCGACGCCAGGAACGCCTCCTGCAGCCGGATCAGATCGGCGTCACCCGCACCACTGTCGGCGGCGCCGGGCAGTTCGTCGAAATCGAGCAGCCCGACCGCGCCGAACCAGCGTTGCAACCACGCGTGAAATGCGGTGCCGCGCCGGGCGAGTGGGCTCGGCGGATACGGCAGCGGCCGCCGCAGCCGGGCCGCCAGCTTGGCCGGATCGGCCCGCATATCCACCAGCGCGGTGGCGGGCAGCTGCGCGGGCAACTCCACTTCGTGAATGCCCTCGGCCGTCGTGAAGTGCTCGGTGAGCAGGGCGTCCACATCGGCCGCCCAACCTTCGGGATCCGGGTCGGGCTCGGCGGGCGCCGCGCCTTTCTCCTCGCCCGCTCCGTTGCCGCCGTTCGTGCCGGAGGTCGACGGGTCGTTGGTCAGGTCGACGAAAAGGTCCAACTGGCGCGGAGTTTCGAGTGCGCCCGGGTCGTCCTGGGCCCGGCGGGACGGAACCGAGGGGGCATCGTTCCGGGCGGGAGCGGTGTGGCCGTTCGACGTCTGCTTGCGATGATCACGAGGGTCGGGCTCGGGCGGAAGGTGCGCGAGCGCGGTACGGACCAGGGCCGCCCCCGCTTCGACCGCCTGCCGCCGCACGCCGAGCGGGTCGCGGGGCCAGTCGGCCACGGCGGGATTGTCGGTGAAGGGGTTGGGCGCGTCGGGGGGTGGCGGGTCGGCCCAGATATCGACGCGCACGGTGCCGTGTCCGGGTGACTCCGGATGGTCGGTCCACCGCTTCAGTTCGAGCAGGAAATCCGAGGGGCCCTTCGGCGTCGAGCCGGTCTCGGCCCAGTGGTGGGCCGAAACGAACAGCGCGCGTTCGGTTCTGGTGAGGGCCACGTAGAACAGGCGGCGTTCCTCGTCGAGGCGGCGGCGGGCCAGCGCCTCCTTGTGCTGTTTGATCGCCCGTTCCAGATCCGTGCGGTCGTACAGTTCGGTGAGATCGAGGACCGGAACGCCGTCGCGCACCGGCGCGGAATCCGTCGCGTCGCCGTCGCTGTCGCGTTGCCGGTCACCACGCAGGGAGGTGGGGAGTTCGGCGAGCGCGCCGAGCCAGGTCGCGGCGGCGTTCCCGGAGGGAAACAGGCTCCGCGATACGTGCGGTACGGCCACCACCTCCCATTCCAGCCCCTTCGCCGCGTGCACGGTGAGTACCTGGACGCGGTCGTGCGCCACCTCCACTTCGCCGGGCTCCAAACCGTTTTCGACCTCTTCGGCGGCGGCGAGAAAGCTCAGCAGGCCGGGCAGGGTGGCACGGTGGTCACCGGCGTAGCCCGCGACCACGTCGGCGAAGGCGTCCAGATGTTCACGCCCGGCGCCGGCGCCCGCGGCCGCGCGGCGGGTCTGGGTTTCCACCCCGACCCCGATCGTGCGTTCCACATCGGCGACCAGTTCGGGCAGCGACTGCCCGCTGCGCTCGCGCAGGGCTGCCAGCTCGCGCCCCAGGGCGACGATGCGCGCATAGCCGAGCTCCGAATACCGTTGCGCCGGACCGGGATCGGCGATGGCGTCCGCGATGCCCGCCTGTTCGGCGGGTTCGGGCGCCACGGCCCGCAACGCCTCCGACAACCCGGCCGCATCCGTGATGGCTTCCGCGCGACCCGGCGCCCCGACGATCGACAGTTCCCGCGCCCGCGCCGACAACGCCTTCAGATCGCTCACACCCACCCGCCAGCGCGCGCCGGTGAGGATGCGCATCGCGGCGCTGCCGGCCGCCGGATCGGCGATCAACCGCAGCGTGGCCACGATATCGGCCACTTCCGGAGTGGCGAGCAGACCACCCAGGCCGACGATCTCCACCGGCAGCCCCCGCGCGCGCAGCGCCTCGGCCAGCGGCGCCGCGTCGGCGTTGCGGCGTACCAGGACGGCGGAGGTCGGCGGTGGCCGTCCGGCGTCGGCACACCGCTCCCATTCCGCGGCGATCCGCTCGGCGACCCAGTTCCGTTCCTCGGCAACGGTTTCGGTGAGAGCCAGCGCGACGGTTCCGGCCGTGGCCTGCGGGCGGGGGCGCAGGGCGTCGACCGTGACCCCGCCCTCGGCGCCGCGCAGCGGTTCGGCGACCAGATTCGCCAGATCCAGCGCCTCCGGCGGATTGCGCCAGCTCGTCAGCAGCGGCAGTACCGGCGCGGCGACGTTCGGCGCGGCCGGGAAATCGGTGGTGAAGCGGGGCAGATTGGCCGCCGACGCACCGCGCCAGCCGTAGATGGACTGCATCGGATCACCGACCGCGGTCACCGCCGGGCGGTTGGCGAATTCCGTCGCCGGCACCTCGTCGCCGAGACCGACCGCGCCGCGATCCCCGAACAATGCCGCGAGCAGAATGCGCTGCGCGTGCCCGGTGTCCTGATATTCGTCCAGCAGCACCAGGCGGAACCGCTCGCATTCCGCCGCCCCGACCTCGGCGTGGGTGGCGGCCAGCCGCGCGGCCAGCGACATCTGCGAGCCGAAATCCAGTGCGCCGCGGCGTCGCAACTCCTCGCCGAGCCGCGCGACCAGCGGCAGCAGCGCCACCCGATCCTGCTGTGCCTTGACGATCGCGCGCAGCTCCTGATTCGGGCCGCCGCGCTGTCGCGGGCCGGGCGGCAACGTCTCCACCAGCCGCTCCAGCTCCCGATGCGCTACCGCCAGCTGCTCGGGCGCCACCAGATGTTCGGCGAGCTGACCGGACAGCGCCAGCACCGCCTCGGTGACCGATACCGGCGTGCGCTCGGTATCGAGATCGCCGTCCCAGCCGGTGACCACGCGATGCGCGAGCTGCCACAACTGCGTTTCGGTGAGCAGGGTGGCCGAGGGCTCCACGGGCAGGAGCAGGCCGTGCTCGGACAGCAGCCGGCCGGCGTAGGAGTGATAGGTGCTGATCTCCGGTTCGGAGCCGACCAGTGTCGCGCGCAGACGACCGGTGCTGTCGATCTCGCGCAGCAGCGGCGATCCGGCCAGCCGCGCCAGACGGGTGCGAATACGAGTCGTCAACTGCTGCGCGGCTTTTCGGGTGAACGTCAGCCCCAGCACCGCGTCCGGGGCGACCAGCCGATTGGCGACCATCCAGACCACCCGCGCGGCCATCGTCTCGGTCTTGCCCGCGCCCGCACCGGCGACGACGAGCGTCGGGCCGAGCGGTGCCGCGATGACGGCGGACTGTTCGTCGGTGGGTGGCGGCAGGCCGAGTGCCTGCGCCAACTGCTCCGGCGTGATCGTCATCGATCCGTCACCTGGCGGCCGGTGTCCTGCACCGGGCAACTCCCGGCCACCTGGCAGTGCCGGCAGCCGTCGTTGCGCATGGCCAGGAAGCCGGGCCCGCGGGTGGCGGCCGCCGCATCGTGAATCGCCTTGCGCCACTGGGCGATACCGTCGGAATCCAGCGCGGTCTGCAACCGCTCGGTGGCCCCGTCGCGACTGGGTTTGGCGACGTAGACGAGGCGGGCGCCGCCCGGTTCGACACTGCCGCCGTCCACCTCGGCGGCGAATCCGCCCGCGCCCGCGGCCACCTGGTAGGTCGCGAGCTGGGCGTGATCCTGAGCGGCCTGTTTGGAGATCGGGGTCTTACCGGTCTTGACGTCGACGATGACGAAGCGCCCCAGCGCATCACGCTCCACCCGGTCTACCCGGCCGCGGATCCGCACCGGCACCTCGTCCGGATCGCGGGCCGGCAGCACACAGTCCACCGGCACCTCGACACCGACCTCGGCCAGCTCGGCGCGTGTGTTGCGCAACCAGGCGAGGAAGGTGTCGACCATGGATTCGGTGCGCCGCAACTCCAGCCGCGAGTGCCAGCTGTGCGGGCCGTCCTCGCCGGAAGCCGGGTCGACGGCCTTCCACGCCTTGACCAGCGCCGCCTTCACCTGATCCTCGGTCACCCGCCCGGCCAGCGCCTGGACCAGCGTGTGCACGAGATTGCCCTTGACGGCATGCGGATTGTCCCCGTCGCTGCCACCGTGCCGCTCCAGTGCCCAGCGCAGCGGACAGGTCTGCAACAGCTCGACCGTCGACGGCGACAGGGCGACCGGGCCGTCACCGTCGTCCCACAGCGCCAATTCCGAACTCGGGTCCGCGATGCCGTACCACTCGTCCGGATGCGCGCCGCGCACACCGGCCGCGGCCAGCCGGGCCAGCTGGGTGGCGGCCCGGTCCCGGCGGGCGGGATCGGCGCCGTCGTCACAGACCACACCACGCAGCTCGGCGATCAGGGCCTGCGCGACCAGCGCGCGCCCCGGATCGACCGGTGGCGGAATGCGTCCCGGCTCCCCCGGTTCGGCCTCCGGATCGAGTTCGGCCAGGAATCGGGAGGGCACCAGATCGCGGTCGCCGGTGACGGATTCGACCGCGGTCACCAGCAGGCTGTGCCGGGCCCGGCTGCACGCCAGCAGCAGCAGCCGGCGCTCCTCGGCGAGGATCGGCGCGGCCCGGCTGACCTGTTCGCCGGGATCGGCCACGCCCCCGACGAGGTCGACCAGTTCCTCGATGCCGAGCAGGGTCCCGCGCGGACGCAGGTTGGGCCAGATCCCCTCCTGCACCCCGGCGACGGCCACCACATCCCATTCCCGGCCGGCCGCGGCGTGCGCGCTCACGATCGCCACCGCGTCACCGGGTTCGGTCAGCGGAGCCGAATCCTGGTTGATCTCCTGCTGTTCCAGATATTCGACGAACCCCTCGACCGAGGCGCCGGGCAGCCGGTCGACATAGGCGGCGGCGGCGTCGAACAACCCGACCGCGGCATCCAGGTCGCGATCGGCCTGGACCGCACCGGCCCCGCCGCGCTCGGACTGCGCCACCCAGCGCTTCTCCAGCCGCGACGCGGTCCACAACGCCCACAGCGCATCCTCGACCCCGGCCCCGCGGCGCAACGCCCGTCGCGCCCGGTCGACCGCCCGCAGCACCCGCACCAGCGGCGCCACCTCGACCTCGGTGAGCCGATCGAGCAGGGTGCGATCACCGACGCCGGTGATGAGGTCGCGCAGCACGACCGCCGAAGACCGGTCGAGTTCGGAGTAGGGGGCGAGGGCCTCCGGCGACTCCTCGACTGTCGACGAGCCGCGCGCCGTTGGTGCGGAATCGGCATCACCGGGCAGACTCGGCTCGGATTCGCCTGTTCGCGTATGAGATTCGACTCCCGGCTCGCCGGCGCCCAGCTCCGCGTCGTCGTGGCCCGCCGTGCCAGGCTCGGTCCGGGGATACCCGCGGTCGATCAGCGCGCGGCGAACGCCTCGGCGCAGGCGGCGCAGACTGATCTGATCCGCGCCGCCGAGCGGGCCCAGCAACAGATCGAGCGCGTCGTCCTCGGAGAACATCTCCGGGCGCCCGCGTTCGACCACCAGCAGGGCGCGCAGCGATTGCAGCATCCACGCCGCGCCGCGCCGCCGGGCCAGCGGGGTATCCGGTTTCGGTTGCAGCACCGGCACTCCCGCCGCGGTGAGCGCGCGGCGCAGCGGGCCCAGCGACAGCGGCACCGAACGCACCACGACCGCCATCCGCGACCACGGCACCTCCGCGGTGAGGTGGGCTCGCCGCAGGTGATCGGCGATCAGCGCCGCCTCTTTGGCCGGGGTCGTGAGTACCCGCACCAGCGCCTGCCCGTCGACGGACGGATCGCCGAGCAGATGGGGTCCACCGGTCCGCGCATCGAAGCGGTGCTCGGTTCGCCCCGGCATGCGGGCGGCGATCCGGGCGACCGCGTCGTGGACCGCCGGCGCGCAGCGATGATCGTCGTGCAGGATGATCCGGCGTTCGGGCGGGGCGTCGGGTTCGGTGACGAAGCGGGTGTCCGCGCCCCGGAAACTGAACACCGCCTGATCCGGGTCGCCGGCCACGACGGTGGTCGCCGGGCCCGACCCGATCGCGCGAATCAGTTGTGCGGCAAGCGGATCCACATGCTGAGCGTCGTCGACCAAGAGGGTGCGGAGGCGTTCGCGCTCGGCGGCGAGCAGTTCGTCGTCCTCGATCAGCACGTCCAGTGCGGCGCCGACCAGTTCGGCGGCGTCCAGGGCGGGCGCACTGGCCTCGGGGGCTTGGACGCCGACCGACCAGCGCAACAGCATCGACTGTTCGTAGCGCTGCGCGAACGATCCGGCGGCCTCCCATTCCTCGCGTTCGTGCAGGCGCCCCAGCTCGATCAGATCCTCGGGTCCCAGATCGCGCTCGGTGGCGCGCAACATCAGATCGCGCAGTTGCTCGGCGAAACCGTTGGTGCCGAGTGCGGCGTGCAGGCGCGGCGGCCACAGCACCTCACCGCCTGCCGACATGTCGGCGAGTTCGCCGCGCACCATCTCGCGCAGGACCACGTCCTGTTCGGCGCCGGTCAGCAGCCGCGGCGGCGGATTGCCCCGGGCGGCCGCGTGCGTACGCAGGATCGCGAAGGCATAGGAGTGCACCGTGCGCACCATCGGCTCGCGACTGGCGCCCGGCACCCCGCCGAGTTCCGGCGCGAGGGCGGTCAACTGCCGGGTGAGGGCGTTGCGAACCCGCAGCGCGGCCTGTTTGGAATGGGTGAGCACCAGCACTGATTCCGGATCCGCACCCGCGACGATGCGATCGACGGCGAGATCGGTGAGCAGCGCGGTCTTCCCGGTACCGGGACCACCCAGCACCTGCCAGGGCCGCCAGCCCGGGTCGGCACCCGACCCACCCGCGAACAGCGTTCGGACATCGGCACCCCATTCGCGTGGCCGGGGTGCGGTCTCACTGCGGCGCACCAGTCGCACCGAGCTATCCGATCGCATCACACGCGCTATTTCAACAGACACCCCCGACAGAATTGAATTCCGTGACAGCAAACGCACCCCGTACATCCGATGTGTCCGAGCTGTGATCGGCGCCACGCCCCTCCGGGCGGTATTCACGAATTCTCGACCGTCTCCGTCTGCGACCGATAATGCCTGGTAGAAGGCTTGTGCGTGAGGCCGCACGGCTGTGCCTCGGGGCCGCTGCGAATATCGGACCGAAAATCTCACCGCCGCAGTCCTTCCCCGGCAGTTCACCGGCGCGGCCAGCCCCCGGCTATCCCCCTGGCCGATTCGCGCGAACATTCGCCTGCGCACGAACACTTTCCGGGCCTCGGGTGTGCACCGGTCGCACCGCTGTGTCGTCGGCGGCACAATGATCGGGTGTCCGACGCCCATATTCATCGATTCGGCCCCGCCGACGGTCCGCTCGTCCTCGCCCTGCACGGGTTGACCGGACACGGGCGGCGGTGGGGCGCGCTGGCCGACGGGCACCTGCCCGAGGTGCGCGTCGTCGCTCCCGACCTGCGTGGGCACGGGCGGGCGAGTTCGCTCCCGCCGTGGACCTTCGAGCAGATCGTCGACGACCTGGTTCCGCTGCTCACCGAACCGGCGGTCGTGGTGGCTCATTCGTTCGGGGCGGCGGTCGCGATCCATCTGTCCCGTCACCGCCCCGACCTGGTCCGCGCGCTGGTCTTGCTGGATCCCGCGATCGGCCTCGATCCGGTACTGCTGCACGACATCGCCGAAGCGGGATTGGCCCGGCCCGACTACGGCGACATCGCCGAGGCACGCCGCGACAAGCTCGAGACGGCCTGGGCCGATGTGGACCCCGGACTCCTCGAGGCCGAACTCGCCGAACACCTGGTCGGCACTCCCGAGGGCCGGGTGACGTGGCGGATGAGCCTGCCCGCCGTCACCTCCTATTGGGGCCAGCTGGCGCGCGAGCTGGTTCTGCCGCCGCCGCGGATTCCGACCGTGCTGGTCCGGGCCGGCAAATCCCCGTTCGTCACCCCCGCGACCGTCGCGGCGTTCGCCACGCTGCCGCATTTCACGCTGCACGAATTCGACTGCGATCACATGGTCGCGCAGGCCCGGCCCGCCGAGACCGCCGACGTCGTGCGGTCGGTGCTCTGATGCCGACCACCGACGCCGAGATCGAGCGGGTGCGGGAGCTGGTCGCGGCCATTCCGCCCGGACGAGTCGCCACCTACGGGGATATCGCGGCGGCCGCCGGGCTGTCGACCCCGCGGACCGTCGGCTGGATCATGCGCACCGACTCCGCCGATCTGCCCTGGCATCGGGTACTGCGCGCCGATGGCACTCCGGCGGCTCATCTGGTGCAGCGCCAGTTGCGCCGGCTGGCCGAGGAGGGCTGCCCGATCCGCGGCGATCGCGTCGACCTGGCCGCCGCCCGGCATCGATTCGGCGACTGACGACATCGCGAATCCGGCCGTCGACCTCGGTGTCGGCCCACGGATATCCGAATTCGCCCATTACTCCTGTTCCGCGGTTACCGTGGAGACATGACCACCCGTCTGGCGTGCGTGGTGTTCGATGCGATCCGGCCACGGAACGTGGCGCGGTTCTGGGCGGAGTTGCTCGACTGGCAGATCACCGTGGACCGTCCGCACGCGGTCGAGGTGGCTGCTTCCGACCCGGATTCCGCTGATGTGTCGTTGATGTTCCTGCCGGCGGCCGGACCCAAGTCCGCGAAGAACCGCATCCATCTCGATGTGGTGGGTCGTTCGCTGGATCATCAACGCGTGCAGGTGGATCGGGCGCTGGCACTGGGCGCGCGGCCGATCGACATCGGGCAGGGCGCGGTGCCCTGGACGGTGCTCGCGGATCCCGAGGGCAACGAATTCTGTGTGCTCGAACCGCGCGAGGAATACGTGGATACCGGCGCGGTTGCCGCGATCGTCGTCGACACTCCCCATCCCACCCGGCTGGCCCGGTTCTGGGAGACCGCGGCCGGCTGGCCGCTGACCCACGACGAATCCCGCATGTCCGGCATTCGCTCGGCCACCGGCCAGGGTCCGTGGCTGGAATTCCTGCGCACCCAGGTCGCGGCCCGCGAAAGCGATCGCGTCCACCTCGATGTCGTCACCTACTCCACCGGCGATCCCGCGGACGAGGTCGCCCGGCTCACCGCCGCCGGCGCGGTTCCCTGCCAGGGCGCCGCGGTGCATCCGCCGGCTCAGGCGATGCTGACCGATCCGGAGACGAACCGGTTCCGGTTGCTGCGTGCGCCCTGCGATTGACGTGCGGCGGCGGCAGACGACGGACGTGCGCCCGTCCGCGCCCTTCGCCGTCCGATGTGGGCGGATTACCATCGGTCCATGATCAACCTGCCGGGTGAGCCGCTGTGACGACTGTCGACGCGATCGTGCTGGCCGGTGGGCGGGCGACCCGGATGGGCGGGGTGGACAAGCCCGCGATCGCGGTCGGCGGGCGGGCGATGCTCACCGTGGCGCTGGACGCGGTCGCCGACTGCGTGCGCACGGTGGTGGTCGGCCCGCATCGGCCCGAACTGGCGCCCGAGATCCGGCAGGTGCAGGAGGTACCGGCCGGAGCGGGCCCGGTCGCGGCCGTCGCCTGCGCGGTGCGCGCCCTCGAGGAATGTGATTTCCCGGCCGATCTGGTCGTGGTCCTGGCCGCCGACCTGCCGTTCCTCACCGCCGCCGCGATCGGCGAATTGATCAGGCACGCAACGACTTCCGAGGCCGACGCGGTTTTCGCGACCGACGAATCCGGCCGACCGCAATATCTGGTCGGGGTGTGGCGGCGGGCGGCGCTGCTCTCGGCACTGCGGCAACTGGATTCGGTGACCAATCAGCCGATGAAGGCGCTGGTTCCGGTCGACACCCTGATGGTGCCGCTGTCCGGTATCGCCGATTGCGACACGCCCGAACAGGTGCGCGCGGCCCAGGCCGCCGCACCGGCGTTGCCGTTGGCGCAGGCACGCGACATCCTGCGCACCGGTATCACGCGGCTGCCGGTGCACGAGGCCCGGCCGCCTGCGGTGCGGGGTGCGGCGCTGGCGGCCCCGCTGCGTGCCGCCTCGGCGCTGCCCCGCTTCGATGTGTCGGCCATGGACGGCTACGCGGTGGCCGGCGCGGAACCGTGGCGGCTGCGTCACGACGTCGGCTTCGCCGGCGGTGAGCGACCGGTGGGCCTGCTCGCCGGTGAGGCGGTCCGCATCGCCACCGGCGCCCATGTCCCGGAGGGCACCGACACCGTGGTGCGTGACGAATTCGTCCGGCTCGACGACGGGCTGCTGCGGCGACTGCCCGAGGCGCCGATCCGCGACGATGTGCGCCACCGCGGCGAGGACTGGCACACCGGCGATATCGTTGCCGCCGAGGGCACCCCCGTCGACGCGGCACTGATTTCCGTCGCGACCGCCGCCGAGGTAATCACCGCCCAGGTCCGCGGTCCGGTCCGCGCGCGAATCGTCATGACCGGCGACGAGATTCGCAGCGAAGGTCCGCTGCGCAGCGGCCAGACCCGCGATTCGGTCGGCCCCGTCTTCCCGGAGTTGTTGTCCTGGCACGGAATCGAATCGTCGGACCGGGTGCATCTGCGCGATACGCCCAACGGCTTCGACGATGTGCTCTCCGATACGACCGACGACCATCTTCTGGTCGTGGTCGGCGCGACCGGCGGCGGCGCGGCCGACCAGCTGCGCGGCGCACTGGATCGGGCCGGGGCGCGAATCCTGGTGCACCGCTTGCGGATGCGGCCGGGAGGATCGACCGTGGTCGCGCAGATGCCCGCGGGCCCTGTGGTTCTCGGTCTGCCGGGCAACCCGTACGCGGCGGTGGCGACGCTGTGGGCGCTCGCCCCGGCCATCGTCTCCGGTCTCACCGGGCGCACACCGGCGCGGGTGCGCACCGGAGTTCTCCTGAATGCGGGACAGGTTTCCGGCCCGGTGCCGCGGGTCCTGCCGGCGCGCGCGGCCGACGAGGGTGGCTGGGTCGCCGACGGACATGTCCGCACCGCCCACCTGGCCGGGCTGCTCGATCGTGACGCACTGGTCGTCGTCCCCGCCGACGCCACCGACGGCGAGCTGGTCGAATATCTGCCGCTGCCGGGCTGAGGGAGACGCGCGGCAACTACCGCGTCGATCCGGCCGGCACGCCGTGGCCCCGGGCTATGCCGGGTAGTCGGTGGCCGGCCCGAAGGTGCCGTCCCCGTTGCCGTCACGCAGTGTGATGTTGCCCGTGAGGGTGTTGCCGATGACCACGTCGAGTTTCCCGTCACCGTTGAAGTCGGCGAGTGCCGGAGTGGACAGCGGGACCAGACCACCGGACGGATAGACCGCTGCCGGCGGGTCGAACGTGCCGTCGCCGTGACCGTGCAGGACCGCGATGTTCGAGGTGCCGCCGTTGGCCACCACCAGGTCCGGTTTCCCGTCACCGTCGACGTCGGCGACGTCGAAGCACTGCGGCAGCAGCCCACCGGTCGGATACGCGACGGCCGGTGAGAACGTGCCGTCGCCCCGGTTCGACAGGACCGAGACGGTCCCGTTGACGAGGTTGGAGAACAAGATGTCGGGTGTGCCGTCCCCGTCGACATCGCGCGCCATCCCGTACCACGCGGTCGCCGCCCCCGAATCGAAAGTGACCGGCGCATCGAAGGTTCCGTCACCGTGGCCTCGATAGATCTGGATCGTGCTGTTGACGTAGTTGCCGCGGAGCAGGTCGAGGTTGCCGTCACCATCGAAATCGGCGACATCGGCCGAACCGGATCCGACGCCGCCGGCGGTGGATATCGTCACCGCGGGCTGAAAGGTGCCGTCGCCGCGGCCGCGCAGCAGCGACCACGACGGCGCCTGGTTCGAGGTCGCGATATCGAGGTTTCCGTCGTGATCGAAATCGGCGGCGACCAAGGCGCCCGGCGCGAAGTCGGTGGCGTAGTCGACCGCGGCGGCGAAGGTGCCGTCACCGTGGCCCAGCAGGATCGAGACGTCGCTCGAGGCGAAGTTCGTGACGGCCAGGTCCAGCGTGCCGTCATGGTCGAAGTCGGCGATGGCGACGTAGTCGGCTTGGCCGCCGGTGGCATAGTGCACGGCCGGCCGCAGGCCACCTCCGGGCTTACCCAGGAAGACCGAGACGCCGCCGCCGAGAAGGTAGTCACTGAAGACGACATCGGGCACGCCGTCACCGTTGATATCGGCGATCGCCGGTACCGCCGGCCCCATGAGATCGGGCGGCACCGGATCCGCTTGCGCCACGGTGCTTGCGACCACCGCGTGAGCGGCGAGTGCCAGCGGCGCGAGAACGCCGGCAACGGTGATAGAGCGCGACATCGCTTCTCCTGCTGTTGGATTCGGGGGCAGCCTATGGCCTTCCCGCCGGTGGCGGCATCGCTGCGGCTATCCCCATCCGGTAGCGGTAATCGCCGTCACTTTCGCGTGCGCGCCGCTATCCCTTCGACTCGATCCGACGCCTCGACAACGTGTTAACAAATGTAAAACGCCCGCGAAGCGCCGGTTTCCAAAGCATCACCGGGGACGTGGACAGCGGCTCTCCACCGGTGGGCCGGCGCCGTGAGAATCGGTATCGCCGCAGGTCGGACCCGAATCACCCGGTGCGACCGGCAATTGCCCAGTGACCGGGACGTTTCCCCCACCTCACAGCTCACCGGTGACCCGCGCGCGGTGTGAGCGGATCGTTTTGCCGCCCCCGCGAGCGTCCTTACTCTCGGTCTGGTCAGCCCGGTTCATTTGTCTCGATGGGGGCGTTGTGGTCATTTCGCACAAGAAGGGTTCGGCCCCCTCGTCAGAGTCGAACGGCGTACCCGCAGCCTCGCGCGGCGCATCTACCGCGTCGAACGGCGTCCCCGAGTCGGCGGCCGACGCGCTGCTGAAGGTCGGGCGCTACTTCCAGCGCGGGGAGGTGTCGGATGACCTCCGCACCGTGCACAAGGTCGGCGGGCGCGAGGCCGACGAGTTCTATCGCGACCGCTGGGCCCACGACAAGGTGGTCCGTTCCACCCACGGCGTCAACTGCACCGGCTCCTGCTCGTGGAAGATCTACGTCTCCGACGGCGTGATCACCTGGGAGTCGCAACAGACCGATTATCCGTCGGTCGGCGCCGACAAACCGGAATACGAACCCCGCGGCTGCCCGCGCGGCGCCTCGTTCTCCTGGTACACGTATTCCCCTGCGCGCGTGCGGTATCCGTATGTGCGCGGGGTGCTGCTCGAGATGTACCGCGAGGCGAAGGCCCGGTTGAAGGATCCCGTACTGGCCTGGGAATCCATCGTCGAGGACCCGGAGCGGGCGACGACGTACAAGGCCGCACGCGGCAAGGGCGGATTCGTGCGGGCGGAATGGTGGGAAGCCGCCGAAATCGCCGCCGCCGCACACGTTTACACGATCAAACAGTACGGGCCGGACCGGATCGCCGGCTTCTCGCCGATCCCCGCGATGTCGATGGTGTCGCACGCGGTCGGCGCTCGGTTCATCTCCCTGCTCGGCGGATCGATGCTGTCGTTCTACGACTGGTACGCCGATCTGCCCGTCGCCTCGCCGCAGGTGTTCGGCGACCAGACCGACGTCCCGGAGTCCGCGGACTGGTTCGATGCCGGCTATCTGATCATGTGGGGTTCGAACGTCCCGGTCACCCGGACCCCGGACGCGCACTACATGACCGAGGCCCGCTACCGCGGTCAGAAGGTGGTGGTGGTCTCCCCCGACTACGCCGACAACACCAAATTCGCCGACGAATGGGTGCCGGCTCGCCCGGGCACCGACGCCGCCCTGGCGATGGCGATGGGCCATGTGGTGCTGCGCGAATTCTTCGTCGACCGGTCCACCGCCCGGTTCGACGACTACATCAAGCGCTACACCGACCTCCCGTTCCTCATCACGCTGGACGAACGCGACGGCGGCTGGAACGGCGAGGGCGAATACCGCGGCCACACCTGGCTGCCCAGAAAATTCCTCACCGCCGCCGACCTCGCCGCGGCCGGCGTCGCGGGCTTCGACGTGGACAACGCCGAGCACAAAACCGTGCTCCTGGACGCCGACGGACATCCCGTCGTGCCCAACGGAACCCTCGGCGACCGATTCTCCGAATCCGGCGCCGGGCGTTGGAATCTGGACCTCGGCGGCGTCGATCCGCTGCTGACTCTGTACGGCCGCACCGACGATGCTGCGGCCGTACAGTTCCCCCGCTTCGACGGTGAGACCGGCGTCGTCACCCGCTCGGTGCCGACCACCGTCGTGGCCGGACGCCGCGTCACGACCGTCTTCGACCTCCTGCTCGCGCAGTACGGCGTCGGGCGCCCGGATCTGCCGGGCGACTGGCCCACCGGTTACGACGACCCGAGCGCGCCCTACACTCCCGCGTGGCAGGAGTCGATCACGGGAGTGCCTGCCGCACAAGCGATTCGCATCGCCCGCGAATTCGCCGACAACGCCGATCGCTCCGGCGGCCGGTCGATGATCCTGATGGGCGCCGGGACCAACCACTGGTTCCACTCCGATCAGATCTATCGCGCCTTCTTCACGCTCACGCTGCTCACCGGATGCCAGGGCGTCAACGGTGGCGGTTGGGCGCATTACGTGGGCCAGGAGAAGTGCCGCCCGGTCACCGGCTGGTCCACCCTGGCGTTCGGCCTGGACTGGCAGCGGCCGCCACGCCAGATGCAGGGCACGGTGTTCTGGTATCTGACCAACGACCAGTGGCGCTACGACCCCTTCACCTCCGAATCCTTCGCGTCCCCACTGAGTTCGGGCGCTTTCGCCGGGCGCACGGCCGCCGACAATATCGCCCTGGCGTCGCGGCTCGGCTGGATGCCGACGTATCCCACGTTCGATCGCAATCCGCTGGACCTGGTCGATGCCGCCGAGGCCGCGGGGCAGACGCCGCAGGACTATGTGGTCGGCAACCTGAAATCCGGTGATCTCGAGTTCGCCTGCGAGGATCCCGACGCACCGCGGAACTTCCCCCGTGTTCTCACCGTGTGGCGGGCCAATCTGCTCGGCTCCTCGGGCAAGGGCAACGAGTACTTCCACCGCCATCTTCTCGGCGCGGATTCCAACCTGCAGGCCGACGATTCGGCCGGGGTCCCACCGCAGGAGGTGCGCCGGCCGGACCAGGCGCCCACGGGCAAACTGGATCTGCTGGTCTCCCTGGATTTCCGGATGACGTCGACGACGCTGTTCTCCGATATCGTCTTCCCGGCCGCCACCTGGTACGAGAAACACGACCTGTCCTCGACGGATATGCATCCGTTCGTGCACGCCTTCTCCCCCGCGATCTCCCCGCCGTGGGAGGCGAAAACCGATTTCGAGGCGTTCCACCGCATCGCGCGCGGATTCTCCTGGCTGGCCGAGAAACATCTCGGCGTCCGCAAGGATCTGGTCGCCGTTCCGTTGCAGCACGATTCGGCCGACGCCCTGGCCCAGGCGCGCGGGCGGGTGCTGGACTGGAAAGCCGGTGAATGCGAACCGATTCCGGGAAAGACCATGCCGAAGCTGGTGGTGGTGGAACGCGACTACCCGAAGCTGGCGGAGAAGATGGCGGCGCTGGGCCCGCTGATCGAAACGCTCGGGGTCACCACCAAGGGCGTCACCACCGTTCCCGACGCCGAGGTCGAGTACCTGCGCGGAGTCAACGGCACCGTGGTCTCCGGCGCCGCGCAGGGCCGCCCGTCACTGGCCAAGGATGTGCACGCCGCGGAGGCCATTCTGGCGTTGTCCGGCACCACCAACGGCCGGTTGGCGGTGGAGGGTTTCCACGCGCTGGAGCGCCGCACCGGTACCCGGCTGGCGGATCTGGCGGCCGAGCACGAGGGCAAGCGGATCACCTTCGCCGATACGCAGGCGCGGCCGGTGCCGGTGATCACCTCACCGGAATGGTCCGGCTCCGAAACCGGTGGCCGGCGGTACTCCCCGTTCACCATCAATACCGAACGGCTCAAGCCCTGGCACACGCTCACCGGGCGTCAGCACTTCTACCTCGACCACGACTGGATGATCGAACTGGGCGAACAACTTCCGATCTTCCGGCCGCCGCTCGACATGTCGGCCCTGTTCCGCGAACCCGATGTGGGCGCGGTCGGCGAACGAGGGGTCACCGTGCGCTACCTCACCCCGCATTCGAAGTGGTCGATCCACTCCGCGTATCAGGACAACCTGCATATGCTCACCCTCTCCCGGGGCGGGCAGGCGATCTGGATGTCCGATCGCGACGCGGCGAAAATCGGTGTGGCCGACAACGATTGGATCGAGGCGGTCAACCGCAACGGGGTGGTGGTGGCCAGGGCGATCGTCAGCCACCGCATGCCCGAGGGCACCGTGTTCATGTACCACGCGCAGGATCGCGCGGTCGACGTGCCGCGCATAGAAGGCGGCCCGGAGCTTCGGGCCGGCCGGGGCAAACGCGGCGGCATCCACAACGCGCTCACCCGGATCATGATCAAGCCCACGCATCTGATCGGCGGGTACGCCCAGCAGTCGTTCGCCCTGAACTACCACGGGCCCACCGGAAATCAGCGTGACGAGGTCACCACGATCCGGAGACGCTCACAGGAAGTGGAGTACTGATATGCGTGTCATGGCACAGCTGGCCATGGTGATGAACCTGGACAAATGCATCGGCTGTCACACCTGCAGCGTCACCTGCAAACAGGCCTGGACCAACCGGGGCGGCACCGAGTACGTCTGGTTCAACAACGTGGAAACTCGTCCGGGACAGGGATATCCGCGGCAGTACCAGGATCAGGAGAAGTGGAAGGGCGGCTGGACGCTGGACCGCCGCGGCCGCCTCACCCTGAAGTCCGGTTCGCGCATGAAGCGGCTGCTCAACATCTTCGCCAATCCGGATCTGCCGACGGTGTCGGACTACTACGACCCGTGGAGCTACGACTACGACAATCTGCTGTCCGCACCGGCCATGGACACCACGCCGGTGGCGCGGCCGAAATCGCTGATCACCGGTGAGGATACGAAGGTCACCTGGGGCGCGAACTGGGACGACGACCTCGGCTCCGGACCGGATCAGGTCGGCCGTGATCCGTTGCTGGCGCGGCTGTCGGAACAGGTCAAACTCGAATTCGAGCAGACCTTCATGTTCTATCTGCCGCGCATCTGCGAGCACTGCCTCAACCCGTCCTGCGGCGCCTCCTGTCCCTCGGGTGCGATCTACAAGCGCGCCGAGGACGGCATCGTGCTGGTCGACCAGGACAAATGCCGCGGCTGGCGGCAGTGCGTCACCGGCTGCCCGTACAAGAAGATCTATTTCAACCACAAGACCGGCAAGGCCGAGAAATGCACGTTCTGCTATCCGCGCGTGGAGGTCGGTATTCCGACCGTCTGCTCGGAGACGTGTGTGGGGCGACTGCGCTACATCGGCGTGATGCTCTACGACGCCGACGCGGTCCTCGAGGCGGCGTCGGTCACCGATCCGGAGCAGTTGTACCCGTCGCAGCTGGGCGTCTTCCTCAACCCGCACGATCCGCGCGTGATCACCGAGGCCGAACGCGCTGGGATCTCTCCGGAATGGATTGCGGCGGCGCAGGATTCGCCGGTGTACAAACTGATCGTCGACTACAAGATCGCGCTGCCGCTGCATCCGGAATACCGGACCATGCCGATGGTCTGGTACGTGCCGCCGCTGTCGCCCGTCGTGGATGTGCTGGCGGAGACCGGGCACGACGGTGAGGATGCCGGAAATCTGTTCGGCGCCATCGATTCACTGCGGATCCCGGTGGAATATCTCGCCGAGCTGTTCACCGCCGGGGATATCGGACCGGTGCGCGCGGCGCTGCAGCGGCTGGCCGGGATGCGGTCGTTCATGCGCTCGATCAACCTCGGCCAGGAACCCGAACCGGCGATCCCGGGCGCCGTGGGCCTGGAGCCCGAAGAGATCGAGGCGATGTACCGGCTGCTGGCCATCGCCAAATACGAACACCGGTACGTGATTCCGTCGGGCGCAACATCCCGGGCGCACGAATTGGATTCGCTGGCGACGGGGTGCAGCCTGGAGGGTGACGGCGGGCCCGGGATGACGGCGTTCGATGTGACGTCGGAGAAGTTCGCTCTCGTCGACGCCAATACCGCTGCACCGGAGCGGAAGTCGTCGCGCATCAATCTGCTGAACTGGGACGGTGGGTCGACCGAGGGACTGGTGCCCGAACGCGACGGCAGTGACAACGGCAACGGCAACGGCAACGGCGCCGCGCACACCAGTCCGGAAGCGAACGGGAACGCGGGCGATTCCGGACCCGGAGTAGCCGACGACACGCTGCCCGAGCCGACCGGAGCGACCCGATGAGGCCGTTTCGCCGCCCCCTGCCGAGCCCGGCCGGCCGCTCGACCGGCACCGCGCCCGCCGAGATCCATCGCCGCACGCTGCGCAGCTACGCATGTCCGGGCGGGCGACCCGGCCGACGAGGGATGTGACCGTGGGACTACTGACTCTCCGACGCCGGCCCGCACCCGTGGTCGAGATGTCCGAACGCGATCGCCGGCTGGTCTGGCGTATCGCCGCTCTCGTGCTGGACTACCCCGGTCCGGACACGCTGGCGATACTCGACGATCTGTCCGAGGCGGCAGCCGCCCTCCCGGAACCGGTGCGCACCGATCTCCTTCGGCCGCTCACCCATCTGTCCGGCACCGCACCGCTCACCCTGGCGCGCGACTATGTCGAAACGTTCGACCTGCGCCGGCGCGCCAGCCTGCATCTGACCTATTACGCCTACGGCGACACCCGCAAGCGCGGTATGGCGCTGCTCCGGTTCAAGCACGCCTACCGGCATGCCGGTGCGGAGTTGTCGGATCGCGAACTGCCCGATCATCTCCCGGTGCTGCTGGAGTTCGCGGCCACCGTCGACCCCATCGGCGGTGAACGCCTGCTCGGCGAACACGTCCCGGTACTGGAGATGCTGCGACTGTCGCTCACCGACAGCGAATCGCCGTATGCCGGCGCCCTGGCCGCCGTTCTCGCGACCTTGCCTCCGCCCACCACGGCAGACCGCCGCCGGATCGCCGAACTGGCGGCGCAGGGACCGCCGGACGAGGACGTCGGGCTGGAGCCGTATTCGATGAACGGCGAGTCGATGCATCCCGCCATGAACCCCGACCTGTACTCCCCGCCCGCAGCCGGAACCTCGGCCACCGCAGGGCTTTTCGCCGGATCCGGAGACCGACGATGACATCCACCGTCTGGGCGACCCTGCCCTACATCGCCTTCACCTCGTTCGTGCTGGGCCACCTTTGGCGCTATCGCAACGACCAATTCGGCTGGACCACAAGGTCTTCGCAGATCTACGAATCACGGCTGCTGCGGCTGGGCAGTCCGCTGTTCCACTTCGGCATGCTCGGTGTGATCGGCGGACACGTTCTGGGCGTGCTGATTCCGGAGTCCTGGACCGATGCCGTGGGCATCTCCGAGCACCTCTATCACCTGGTCGCCGTCGCCGCGGGTACGGTGGCCGGCGTCGCGGTGATCGCCGGCATCGCGATCCTCGCCTATCGTCGCGTGCGTGTCCCGGCCGTCCGCCAGGCCACCACCACCAACGACACGTTCATGTACGTATTGCTCGCGGCCGCGCTGATCACCGGGCTGCTCAATACCGTCGGCAGCAATCTGCTGTGGGGCACCTACAACTATCGCGAAACCGTATCTCCATGGTTCCGAAGCCTTTTCACGGCGCATCCGCAGCCGGATCTGATGGTCGGCACGCCCTGGACCTTTCAGGCGCACGGGCTCATCGTGCTGACGCTCATCGCCGTCTGGCCCTATACCCGGCTGGTCCACATGTTCAGCGCACCCGTCGGCTATCTGATCCGCCCGTACGTGGTGTACCGCAGCAAACCCGCCGATGTGGCGAACAAGAAGAAGTATGCGAGCGCCTGGCAGAGCCCGGTCCTGCCGCCCTCGCGCTGACGAGGAGCCTTGACCTGGAGAGCACTCCACGGTCTAGCGTCGCCGGTATGAGCGATTCGGGCAGGCCCGCGCCGAGTTTCGGCATCAAGACGACACCCGCGCACGTCGCCTATGCGGAGATCCTGCGAGTGTGGCTGGAGGCCGACGGCATACCCGAGATCGAGCACGCCTGGTTGTACGACCATCTGCTGCCACGGGCGGCGGTCGGGCTGCCGGGTCACGACGGTGGCGCTCCGGAAGGACGTCGGTCGGCGGGGCCGGTCCTCGAGGGCTGGACGGTGCTGGCGGCGCTGGCAGCGCAGACGCGCCGACTCCGGCTCGGATTGCTGGTGTCCAACAACCGGATTCGCCACCCCGCGCTCTCGGCGAAGATGGCGGCCACCGTCGACGTGATCTCGGGCGGCCGGCTGGATTTCGGAATCGGCGTCGGCGGGTTCCCGCGCAACGATCCCCGCTTCGAGACGATGGTGGCGCCCGAATACGAGGCGTACGGAATTCCGGTCGGCACCTGGCGCGAGGCGGTGCGCAGATTGGACGAGGCCTGTGTCCTGATCCGGCGATTGTGGACCGAGGACGTCTTCGATTTCCCCGGCGACCATTTTCCTCTCACCGGCGCGCAATGCGATCCGAAACCCGTCCAGCGGCCGCATCCACCGATTCTGCTCGCCGGTGCGGGCGCATCGACGCTGCCGATCGTCGCCGCCCACGCCGATCTCTGGAATGTGATCGGCCCACCGCTCACCACCGTCGACGCGCTCCGCGAGCGCAGCCGGGCACTGGACGAACACTGCGCGGCGATCGGCCGCGACCCCACCCACATCACACGCTCGGCGCAGCTACCCATCTCCTACGACGCCCCCGGCCGGGTACGCGAGACGCTGCTCGAACTGATCGACGCCGGTTTCACCCACCTGGTACTGAACCCGCCCGCCCCCTATCCGGACGGAGTGGCACATTGGATCGCCGACGACATCATCCGCCCCACGCTGAACGCCCTCGCCCGCTGAGCCGGGCAGGCAGGAATGCCGGTGGCGCTGACCGCGTTGTCTTCCATTTCGAGGGCCGAGTTGTCGAATCGGAAGGAAACGTGCCGCATGTCACAGGATTTGATCGATGGGCCGGGGATCCACCTGGACGAATTGTTTTCCGAATTTCGCGCGGGGTCGCTGACCCTGCGGAACCGATTCGCGATGGCTCCGATGACGCGGGCGAAATCGCCCGACGGCATTCCGAATGCGGAGAATATCGAGTATTACCGCGAGCATGCGGCCGGAGGTGTCGGTCTGATCGTCACCGAGGGGACCTATGTGCGGGGACCGGCGGCTGGGCCGATCGCGAAGGTGCCGCGGTTCTACGGTGACGAGAGTGCCGCCGGCTGGCGTGCGGTGGTCGAGGCGGTGCACGCCGAAGGGGCGTCGATTGTCCCGCAGCTGTGGCATACCGGTGTGGATCGCGGGAACGAGCCCCGCTTCGAGCCGGACACGCCCACCGTGAGTCCTTCCGGTGTCGACTTCACCGGAGCGCCGGTGGGGCGGGCGTTGACGACCGCGGACCTGGACACCCTCGTCGACTCGTACGTGGAATCGGCGCTGCTGGCCCGGGAGCTGGGATTCGACGGCATCGAACTGCACGGCGCACACGGTTATCTGCTGGATCAATTCTTCTGGGCCGCAACCAATCACCGCGAGGACGAATACGGCGGCACCATCCGCCGGCGCGCCGCGTTCCCCGCCCGGGTGGTCGCCGCCGTCCGCGCGGCCGTCGGCCCGGATTTCCCGATCATCTACCGCTTCTCGCAGTGGAAGGGCGTCGACTACAGCGCGCGCATCGCCGAGAGCCCGTCGGACCTCGAAGAATTGCTGACTCCGCTCGTGGAAGCCGGGGTCGACATCTTCCACACCTCGCTGCGGCGGCATTGGCTGCCCGAATTCACCGACCACGCCGACGATCTCAGCCTGGCCGGCTGGACCAAGAAGATCACCGGCCTGCCGGTGATCACCGTCGGTTCGGTCGGCGTGGACAGCGTCTTCCGCGGCGACAGCATCGACGAGACCCAGGCGCAGCGCTTCGCTCTGCTGCGCGAGCAGTTCGAGCGCGGCGAATTCGATGTCGTCGCACTGGGCAGAGCGCTGCTCGCCGACCCGGAATGGGTGAACAAGATGCGCGGCGGGCGACTCGCGGAGATCACACCGTTCCGCTGACCCGGATCGGTGGAGCCGTGGACGCTCGCGTATGGGAGCGAGCGTCACGACCATGGGAACGCTCACCGCTTCCCGGTGTACTGAGTGCATGACAGCGACCACCGCCACCGCCACCTCGACCACCTCCGGCTTCGCGACCGGTTCCCTGATCGGCGCGACCGTCACCACCGGCCTGCTGGCCGGCGTCTTCTACGCCTACGCCAGCTCGGTGATGCTCGCGCTGCGTCAGCTCGACGACCGCACCTTCGTGGACGTGATGAACCGGATCAACACCGTCATCGTCAATCCGGTCTTCATGCTGAGCTTCCTCGGATCGGTCGCCTTCACCGGCCTCGCCGCCGTCCTGTACTGGCGCACCGACCAGCGCACCGTGCTGTGGTGGGTTCTCCTCGCCCTGGCGCTCAACGTGATCAGTTTCCTCATCACCTCGGGCGGCAACGTGCCGCTGAACAACCAGCTCGCCGACACCTCGTCCGGCGATTTCGCCGCCCTGCGCCACCAGTTCGAAGGCCCCTGGATCACCCTCAACATCCTGCGCGCCCTCGCCAACACCGCAGCCCTCGGCGTCCTCGCCTGGGCCCTGCGCACCACGAACAAGGGGTGAGGGCCTTGGTGACCTGCGATAATGCGGCCGGAAAAATCTTTCGGAAAATTTCGGCTGCCGTGTCGATCCATAGTGGGTGCCGTTCGACCTAGGGGTGAGAGGGTCCGGAGGGGATCCGCCAGACGAAGGAGACACACCATGAAGTACATGCTGATCATGCGCGCCACGGACGAGGCCTACGCAAGCATGGGCGAGGTCGATTTCGACACCGTGCTGGAGACGATGGGCAAGTTCAACGACGAGTTGATCCGGGCGGGCGTGCTGCTCGCGGCGGAGGGGCTCGACCCCGCGGACAGTGTGGTGGTCGATTACGACGCGGAGACCCCGGTCGTCACCGACGGTCCCTACGGCGAGACCAAGGAACTGTTCGGCGGGTTCTATCTTCTCAACGTCGCCTCGAAGGAGGAGGCGATCGAGTGGGCGAAGCGGATGCCGGTCATCGTCAAGGGGTGCAAGACCGAGATCCGGCGGGTGCCCACGATCGACGAATTCCCGCAGGACAACGTGTGGATCCAGAAGGAGCGGGCGTGGCGCGAGGCCACCGGGCAGCTCTGAGCGGAACCTGCGGATGACGGCCGATCCCACCGGACGCGAGGCGGTCGCCGCGGTGTGGCGGATCGAATCCGCGCGCATCGTCGGCGCCCTCGCCCGCTACACCGGCGATTTCGCCCTCGCCGAGGATCTGGCGCAGGAGGCACTGGCCGAGGCGCTGGTCACCTGGCCGCGGGAGGGGACACCGCGCAATCCGGCCGGCTGGCTGCTCACCGTGGGGCGGCGGCGCGCGATCGACACCTTCCGCCGCCGCTCCACCCTCGACGATCGCTACGCCGCCCTCGCCCACGATCTGGGTGAGGGCGGTGCGCTGACCGGCGGGCCCGGTTCGGATCCGATGCGTGCGGCAGCCGAACCGCTGTGGGATCCCGATCGCATCGACGACGACGTGCTGGCCCTGATCTTCACGGCGTGCCATCCGGTGCTCTCCCGCGAGGCGCGGGTGGCCCTGACGCTGCGGGTGGTCGGCGGTCTCACCAGCGACGAGATCGCCAGAGCGTTCCTCGTTCCGGCCGCGACGGTTCAGGCGCGGATCACCCGGGCGAAGAAAACGCTTGCCGCCGAAAACATTCCGTTCGCCGTGCCGGAGGCGAGTGAGCGCGCTGCCCGCCTGAGCTCGGTGCTCAGCGTGATCTACCTGATCTTCACCGAAGGTTCGTCGGCGAGCTCGGGCACCGAACTGATCCGCTTCGATCTGGCCGGGGAAGCACAGCGGCTGGCGCGGGTGCTGTCCCACCTGATGCCGGACGAGCCGGAGGTGTACGGACTGCTGGCTCTGCTCGAGCTGACCGCGGCCCGCTTCCCCGCGCGGACGGGCCCGGACGGTGAGCCGGTGCTGCTGGAGGATCAGGACCGGCGGCGCTGGGACCGTGCGGCGATCCGGCGTGGCCGCGCCGCCCTCACCCGCGCCGGACAGGCCGGCCGCGGACTGGGCTACTACGGCGTGCAGGCCGCGATCGCCGAATGCCACGCCGTCGCCGGCTCGGTCGCCGACACCGACTGGGACCGGGTGGTGAGCCTCTACGAAGCGCTGGGCCGCCTCGCCCCGTCACCGGTGGTCGAGCTGAACCGGGCGGTCGCGGTCGCGATGGCGAAGGGCCCCGACGCCGGACTCGCGATCGTGGACGGTCTGCGCGCCCAGGGCGCACTGCCGAATTCCCAACTGCTGCCCACGGTTCGGGGTGAGCTGCTCGCCCGCCTCGGCCGCACGAGTGAGGCCCGCGAGGAATGGGAGCTGGCGGTGCGCCTGTGCGGCAACGACCGCGAGCGTGCGGTATTGCACCGCAAGCTCGACGACCTCGGCTGAGGCCCACACGAGCCCGACAGCCCCGTCACGCGGCGGTGAGAAAGCGTCCCGTGCGCTGCGAACCCAGCACCGGCGCGGCCCTACCGTTGCCGAAAACGTAACGGCCGCCGACGAATACGGCATTCACCGTGTCGTCGTTGCGGTTGACCATGCGCGACAGATTGCCGAAGTACGGCATCGTCTGTTCGGTGTAGCGTTCGAGTCCCCCGTCCAGCCGGGTCGGGTCGATCACCACCGCATCGGCGCGGTCCCCGACGCGCAGATGTCCCGCGTCGAGCCCGTACCAATCGGCCAGTTCCCCGGTGAGCCGGTGCACCGCATGTTCCACCGACATGAACGGGCGGCCCGCCAGCTCGGCCTCGCGCACCCGGCGCAGCAGCCGCAGCCCGAAGTTGTAGAAGGCCATATTGCGCAGATGCGCGCCGGCGTCGGAGAAGCCGAGCTGCATCCCGGGGTCGGCGGCGAAGCGATCCAGCACGCCCGGCCGATGATTGGAGATCGTGGTGCGCCAGCGCACCTTCGGCCCGTACTCCACCACCAGATCGAGAAACGCGTCGACCGGATGCACTCCCCCACGTTCCACGCCGACCTGACCGAAGGTCTTGCCGACGACCGAGCTGTCCGGGCATTCCACGATCTCGGCGTCGAAGAAGTCGCGATGCCAGACCCGCGGGCCGAACTTGCGGTCGTAATCCTTGCGGAACTGGCGGCGGTAACTCTCGCTCTGCAGCATCCGGTGGCGCTCGTCCAGCTGATTCGACAGGTGCAATGCCGCTGCGCCGGAACCGAATTCCTCGAACACCACCAGATCGATACCGTCGGCGTACACCTCGAACGGCACCGGCAGATGCTGGAAGCGGAAGTCCCCGCCGCATGCGTTGATCGCCCGCGCCAATGCCGGAAATACGTGCGCCACCAGGGGAATCGCCTTGATGTCGGCCGCCGAGAGCAGACTCACCTTGAGATGCGGCTGCCCGATTCCCAGACTCGACAGCGCCATCGCCAGCAGGCTGTGCGGCCGCGCCACATCGGGACCGCCCTGCAGTGCCCGCCGGCGAGCCCGCAGGATCGAATTGAGCTGGTGCCGTTCGCGCATCGTCGCGTAGGTGGAGGGCAGGGTGCGGGAACGGCAGGTCTCGCCGTCGAGTTTGTCGAACATCAGCTGCTGCGAGGACATGCCGACGAAGCCGGCGTCGAGAGCCTCGTCCAGATGCCGGCGCATGGCGCTCAACTCACCGGCGGTCGGCTTCACCTCGGTGCGGGTGGCGCGGTCCAGGCCCATCTCCGCCGCGCGGATATCCGAATGTCCCAGGAACGCGGCCACATTCGGCCCCAGCGGCGAGGCATCCAGGGCGGCGGCGTATTCGTGTGCGCTGCGCCAGGTCTTGACATCACCGACCGCGTCGATCACATGTCCGCGCGGGATGGCCTCCACTCGTCCGAAGAGGTCGCCGGCGGTTTCGGCGCCGACGTGCACGGTGGACAGTGAACAGGAGCCGAGCAGTACCGTCGTGACACCGTGGCGCACCGATTCCGACAGCGACGGATCCAGCAGGACCTCCACGTCGTAATGGGTGTGGATATCGAGCATCCCGGGGATCACCCATTTGCCGGTGGCGTCGACGACGGTGTCGCAACCGGATTCGTCCAGGGGTTCGGCCGAGACGGCGGCCACCCGGCCGTCGCGAATGCCGACGTCGCGCACCGCCGACGGCGCGCCCGTGCCGTCGAACCAGGTACCGCCCTTGATGATGCTGTCGTACATGACAGTTCCTCTTTCACCCACCCGCCCCGGCGGGGCGCGTCAGATCTCTATCTCGCGCCGGACAACCTTGCCGGTCGCATTGCGTGGCAACGGTTGTGCCGTGATCACCCAGCGGGCCGGCACCTTGAAATAGGCGAGCCGCTCGGCGGTGAAGGCCCGCAGCTCGTCCTCGGTCACAGCGGCCGGATCGGCGACGACCACGACCGCGGCCACCTCCTGGCCCAGATCGGCATGCGGCACACCGAGTATCGCCGATTCCAGCACCGCGGGATGCTCGTCGAGCACATTCTCGATTTCGGTCGGGTACACGTTCTCCCCGCCACGCAGGATGAGATCCGATCGCCGGCCCGACAGACGCAGCCGTCCCTCCTCCAGGACGCCGAAATCGCCGGTGTGCAGCCATCTTTCGGCATCTATAGCGTTCGCGGTGGCGGCCGGATCGTTCCAGTAGCCGAGCATCACGTACGGGCTGCGCACACAGATTTCGCCCTCTTCGCCGTCGGGCAGCGTCCGGCCGTCCGGATCGCGAATCTCGATACTCACACCGATGATCGGCATCCCCACGGTGTCGGGGTGGGCGGCCAGCACCGGCGGTGTGGCCACCGTTGCCGCGGTACCACTTTCGGTCAGTCCATAGCTCGTGGTGAGCGCGACCTCGGCCATCGGCAGTTCCCGGCGCAGCCGTTGATGGAAGGCGGGCGAGGACGGGGCGGCATTGAGTGAGAACGCCACCAGACTCGACAGGTCGTAGCGGGACAGGTCGTGTTCGAGCATGCGGCTGACCATCGTCGGCACCGCACCCCAGTTGGTCACCCGTTCCCGCTCCATCAGCGACAACACCCGCTGCGAATCGAAGCTGCCGGTGTTCATCACCACGGTCGCGCCCGTGGCCAGCCGCGGAATGATCAGATTGTGCAGGCTGGCGATATGAAACAGCGGTGAGGTCAGCAGGAATCGGCGGTCGCTGGGCCCCGGGCCGAGCTGTTGCCCGCGGAAGGCGGCGGCCATGGCATCGGTGAAGCGGTGGTAGTCGCAGACCGCCAGCAGGTTTCGCTGGGTGTGCACGACGCCCTTGGGCCGGCCGCTCGTGCCGCTGGTGTACAGGACGACCGCCGGGTCGTCCTCCGCGATCGACACCTCCGGCGCCGGGCCGGGATGACCGGAGATCAGCTGCGGCAGATCGGATTCCATGGTGAGTACCGGAACATCGGTCGCCACCTCGGCCAGCAGTGCGGCGCGTTTGGCATCGGCGACCACCACCGTCGGCTGGGTGTGCTCCAGACCGTAGGCGATTTCCCGCGGCGCCCACCACGCGTTGTAGCCGACCGGAATCGCGCCGAGTACCTGCGCCGCCCAGAAGGTCGTCACCCATTCGGGCGTGTTCGCGGCGAGAATCCCCACCCGATCACCCTTGCCGACACCGTGGCGATCGGCGAGTGCGCGCGCGAGAGCCGTTGCCGCGGCGCCGTGTTCGGCGAACGTGATCCGTCGGTCCGGGGTCACCAGATAGTCGTGGTCACCCCAGGCCGTACCCGCGTGGAACAGCTCGGCCATACTGCGCCGCCGATCGCGCATCACCGGAATCGGCGCGCCCAGAACCTCTTCGACCACCATCTCGAACGGCCCACCGGGACCGGTGAGGTCGGCGGTGATCCGGGCGGCGATGGCCTGCGGGTCGGCAGCTCGCGTCATAACCTTCACTTTCTGCTTACGGGATGAGCACGGCACGACCGCGGATCAGTCCCCGGTCGAGTCGTTCGAATGCGGCGGGGCCCTCGGCGAGGTCGAAACGTTCCACCGACACGTCGATGGCGCCGCGCTGCGCGAGCGCGACCGACGCGTACAGATCACTTCTGGTGCCGCCGTAGGACTTTCGGACGGTGGCTCCCCACGGCAGGCCGGGCCCACCGGCGGGTCCGGCGTCGATGCCCGGAATTCCGCCGTCGAGTCCCACCATCCGGTAGGCGCCGTTCGGCGCGACCGATTCGACGGCGAGTTTCGCGGTGGCGTCGTTGCCGACGAAGTCGAATACGGCCTCGGCGCCCCGGCCGTCGGTGCAGTCCAGAATGCGGGCGGCGGTCTTCTCGTCGGCCGTCAGGGTGAGATCGGCGCCGCATGCCGTGGCGAGTTCCAGTTTCTCCGGCGAGATGTCGACCGCGATGATGCGGCAGGCGGTGGTGGCCTTCAAGATCTGCACCGCCACATGTCCGAGCCCGCCGATGCCGATCGCGACGGCGGTGGCGCCGGGCCGCAACTGGTCGGCGGCTCCGCGGATGGCGTGATACGGCGTGAGTGCCGCATCGGCCAACGGCGCTGCCCTCGCGAAGTCCAGCTCGCCGATCGGCACGAACGAATTCGCCGGAATGCGAACGTATTCCGCCATGCCCCCGTCGGGTCCGAGGCCGGGGCACGGCGGCATCGCGGTGCGACCGGCCGCCAGGCAGACGTTCTCGTTACCGCTCACGCATTCCCGGCACACGCCACAGGACCAGCACAGGTAGACCAGCCCCCGCTCCCCCGCGCGACGCCCCTCGACCTCGGTGCCGACCGCCTCGATGGTTCCGGCGATCTCGTGCCCCATCGTCAGCGGATCCTCGCGCAACGGGAACGGCAATCCGAGAACGAAGGAGTCCGAATGGCAGATTCCGGCCGCCGCGACCTTCAACAGCAGATCGGCGGGCCCGATCTCGGGGATCGGGACTTCGCGAAGCTCCAGCGTGCCGGGCCCGGTCAATTGCAATGCGCGCATCTTCTGTTCCTCACCGCGGCGTTCGGCGGCAGCGCCGGACGTGACGTGGCACACACGGTAGCACTCACTGGACACAGCGTCCAGTGAGTGTGCGGGCGTCTATCATCGACGTCATGCCTTCGGAATCGACCGCCCGGCGCGGGTCGCTGCGCGATGAGCAGAAGCGGGCGACGCGGATGCGCATCGTGGAGGAGGCGCGGCAGTTGTTCGTGCGCGAGGGCTATCTGGGAGTGCGTGTCGACGACATCGCGGCCGCGGTCGGCTGCAGCCGCGCCACGTTCTATCTGCACTTCACCGGGAAGACCGAGGTATTGCGGGCGATCGCCGAACAGGGCACGCTCGCCAGCGTCCAATTCTTCTACCGGGATCTGGATCGGGTCCTGGCCACCGGCTCCCGCGCGGAGTTCACCACGTGGATGCTCCGGGCCATCGAATGGTTCTTCGACAACAAGGATCTGCTCCCCGCGTGGGACGAGGCGACCGCGCTCGAACCGGAGTTCCGCGACCTCGCGCGCGACGGCATCATGCAGCTCGCCGACGGGATGCCGGCCTATCTGGCGCGCTGGCCCGAGGCCCGCCGCGACGAAGCGCGCCTGCGCATCGAGCTCCTGGTGGCGCAGCTGGAACGCTTCTTCACCCGGTGGGCGATGCAGGGCACGATCGAGGTCACCGCGGCCGCGGCCGCCGAAGTCCTCACCGATATCTGGTTCCCCGCCCTGCAGGCGCCCGAATAGCGCCGGCGGACAACGTCTTCCGGCTATTTCGGCGGTAACGTCCGGGCATATCCGAGCCCACGGTCCAGCCAGGTGTGCAGCACCTCGTCGTCGTCGAGATACTCCGGCGCCACCCGCAGCCAGTTCCGCATCTCCCGTCCGCCCATCACCATCGGCGCGACCGCGGAGCCGTCGATGAGGTCCTCGGCCTGCGCGGGATCGACCCGGACCAGCAGTCCACCCTGCCCGCTCGCCGCCACCGCCATATTGCCGCCGACCAGGAAGGCCAGCCCGCCGAACATGCGCTTTTCGACCGTCTCGGTCACGGCGGGCCCGAGCAGGTCCCGGATCCGCTCCGCCAACTCCTCGTCATAGGCCATACGGCATTCTCACACCGGGCACCGACAGGTTCGGCTGCGATGCCGAGGCGGCCCGTCCGAAGAATTCACCGAGAATTCGCGCCCGTGGGAACCCGCAGCGGTTGCTCCGGTCCGATGGTTGGACCAGCATCCAACCTCATGCGGAATCGCTTGAATCCTGCCGGTGACATCCCCGATACCGGAATCCCCGAGCAGTTGGCCGCCACCATGACGATGGCCGAACAGCACGAATGGCATCGGGGATATCTGCGGCGGCATGCGGTGTCGCGGCGGAACTTCCTGCGCGGTTCGGCCGCGGCCGCCGCGGTGGCCGCGGTCGGCACCTCACCGTTCGCGGGGCGGGCCTATGCCGATCAGGCGCAGCTCGCGGTGGGCGGCCGCCATGTCGGCTACGGCCCCGACGCGGCCAGCCAGTTGCGCTTCGCCGCGCAGCTGTCGCGTAATCCCAGCGGCACCAAGGTCTTTCTCGATCACGGCCCGACCCCGGCGCTCGGCGCGAGCGTCGAGGCGGAGGTGCGCGATCTGGTGACCCAGATCCCCACGAGCGACAGCGGCGTCCTCGCCGCCGAACAGTTCTACGTGCACGCGCCGGTCGACGGCCTGCCCGGACGGCTGCCGCACTTCTACCGGTGGCGTACCTCCGACGGATTCGTCGGTGACATCCGCGCCGCGTCGACCGCCATGCCGAGCGTGCGCAACGCGGTACTGCCCTTCCGGTTCACCATGATGGGCGATCAAGGCACCGACGACACGCCCGCCCAGCCGGCGGGCGTCGCTCCGGGCGACTACGACGACAAGTACTACAAGCCGGACAACGACCCCGCGGTCCCGCACGCGGACAACGTGATGCGTCAGATCGTGGCCTGCCAACCGGATTTCCATGTGCTGGCGGGTGATATCGCCTACGCCGACCCGTCGGGCGCCGGGAAGAAGCCGCGATACGTCGCCGCCGGCGGCAAACTGCCCGACGGATTCGACAAGTTCAATCCGTACGTGTGGGACGTGTATTTCGGCGCCATCGAATCCAGCGCCTCGACCACGCCGTGGATGTTCGCCACCGGCAACCACGACATGGAGGCCGCCTACGGCACCCACGGATACGGCGGCCACCTCGCCCGCCTGGACCTGCCGGCCAACGGGCCCGCGGGCTGCCCGTCGGCGTACTCGTTCACCTACGGCAATGTGGCGGTGCTCTCGCTGGACGCCAACGACGTCTCCTACGAGATCAAGGCCAACACCGGCTATTCGGGTGGCGCCCAGACCAGTTGGGTGGAACGAACTCTCGCGGAGTACCGCGCGAATCCGAATATCGACTTCATCGTCTGCTTCTTCCACCACTGCGCCTACTCGACCACCGACTCCCATGCCAGCGACGGTGGCCTGCGTGATGCCTGGTGCGCGCTGTTCGACCGCTACCAGGTCGACTTGGTGCTCCAGGGGCACAACCACATCTTCGAGCGCACCGACCCGATCCGCGGCGGCCGCCCGACCAAGGCGGCGGGCGACAATTCGATCGTCTACCCGGACGCGGACGGCACCGTCTACTACACGGTGGGCGGCGGCGGACGTCCCCGCTACGGCTTCCAGCCCGGCTCACCGGAGACCTACCGCGGGCACGAGGTGCCCGACACCACGGTGCCCAACAGCTACGTGTGGACGCCGGCGGGCAGCAAACAGGACGAGGCCGCGCCCTGGTCGCGGGTGCGGTTCCGCAACTACTCGTTCATCCGGGTCGACGTGCGCCCGGGATTCTTCGCCAGCGAGATGGACGTGGTGGCCGTCGACGAGTACGGCCGCGAATTCGACAAGGTGACCTATCGCCGGCAGGTGGGTCGCTGAACAGCGGCCGGGTCAACCCGCCGGCCCGCTGAGTCGTCGCGGACGGCCGCTGACCGGGCCGCCGGGACCCCATCCGGCGGCCGGCGGCCACCATGGCGGTCATGCGTTTCCATTTCGCCGAGGCCGGCGGGGACCCCGCGCACTGGGTCGACCTCGCGCGAGCCGCGGAACAGGCCGGCTTCACCGGCGTCTGCCTGGCGGACAGTCTGGCCTATCCGCGCGACGGTGACCCGCGCTACCCCTATACCGCCGACGGGCGGCGAGAGTTTCTGCGCGGCAAGCCCTTTGCCGAACCGATGATCGCGGCCACCGCGATCGCCACGGCCACGACCACGCTGCGCGTCACACCGTTCGTGCTGAAACTGCCGGTGCGTCCGCCCGTGCTGGTGGCCAAACAGGCCGCGACGCTGGCGGTGCTGAGCGGCAACCGCCTGTCACTGGGAGTCGGAATCAGCCCGTGGCCACAGGATTTCGCCATGATGGGCGTGCCGTTCGAGCGGCGCGGCGCACGACTGGACGAAGGTATCGATATCGTGCGCGGCTTGTGTGGCGGCGGCGAGTTCGCCTATCACGGCCAGGTGTACGACCTACCCGCCGTGGAGATCAATCCGGTTCCCACCGCGTCGATTCCGATCCTCGTCGGCGGGCTCAGCGAGGCCGCGCTGCGACGCGCGGTGCGTCGCGGCGACGGGTGGATGCACGCGGGTGGGACACCCGGGGAACTGGCCACGCTCCTTCGCCGCCTCGCCGAATTGCGTTCGGAATACGAAGCATCCGCATCGGCGCGGACCTCCGAATTCCAGGTTCACGTGGTAGCGCGCGCCCCCTTCGACACCGTGGGCATCGCAGATCTGGCCGCCTCGGGCGTCACCGATGTGATCGTCGGATTCCGCAGCGTCCACGACGCCGCCCCGGATACCCGGGGTCTCGCCGAGAAGGTCGACGCGATCACCCGCTACGGCGAGACCGTCGTCGCCGCCTGCCGATAGGAGAGATATGGCCGACCGTTCTGGGATACCGCCATCGCCGAGAGCGATATCGCGTTCCGGATGTGCGACTCCTACGCCTGCGGCGCCGAGGTCGCCTTCGTCGGCACCATCACCAGCGTGCGCCGGGACGTCACGGTCGAGGTCGACGGAGTGCTCACCTATCGGGTGGACGCCGACGGCCGCATCGCCACCCTGCGCGCGTATTGGGAACTCGACCGGGCTCGCCGCACCACATCCGATCCCGTGGAGACGGCCGGCCGACCGGAATCCGGCCTACACTCCCAGCGCCGGGGCGAAGACCGACCACGAGTCGTGCAGATCGTCCTGCCAGTACACCCACGCGTGGGTGCCGTTGCGGTGCACGACGGTCGCCGGAATGCCCAGGGCGGCAAGGCGACCGGTGAGCTGTCCGGTGCAGGAGTCGACGACGCTCTCCATCACGCCGCCGACCGCCACCCGGTTGGCCAGCGCGCCCGGGTTGCCGCCGATCGAGGGATCGGCGAGGGTGTCGTGCACGCCGGGCACCCCGTTGCCCGAGGAGATGTAGAGGGCCGTTCCGCGCAACCGATCGGCGTTCACCACCGGATCGTGAGCGGCCCAGTCCGGATCACCGGGTATCCCCCACATATTCCCGGCATTCGCCCCGAAGACTCCGAGCTGCGAATACACGTACGCCTGCGGAATCGGGCCGTTGGTCAGCGGACATCCGCTGTAGGCGCCGACCGCCTGGTACAGGCCCGGCGCCCCGATCGCCAGATCGAGTGCCGAGGTTGCCGACATCGAGGTGCCCGCGACGGCATTGCGGCCCGTCATCTGGAACCGTGAGTTCAGCAGCGGCGGCAGCTCCCGGGTCAGGAATGTCGTCCATTCGTTGCGGCCCAGGACCGGATCGTCGGACTTCCAGTCGGTGTAGTAGCTGGCCCGCCCACCCATGGGGACGATCACGTTGACCGGTTTGTCGGCGAAGAACTGCGCGACGTCGGTGCGGTTGGTCCACGGCCCGCCGTCCTCACCGCCGTCGACGGCGTTGAGCAGGTACAGCGCCGGCGCCGCGAAATCCGGATGCGACATCCACACGGTGATCTGCTTGTTCATCGCCGGGGAATAGACCACCACCGAATATTGGCGACCGCCCAGCGGATGGACGTCGACGATGGCGGGCGCGCCGGGATCCGCCGAGGCGACCGCGGGCACAATCGCGGCAATCGAGGCGAACGCGGCGAACAGGACAGCAAAACAGCGCGGGAGCCGGTGCATACGCGGAGTATTCCACCCTGTCGCGGTCTCCGCAGCACACTCGGCAGGTGTGTTCACCGGAAGCCTCTGCCCGCAGGCGGCGACCTCCGCGGTTCCGGCACCCGCGGTCCGCATCCGCCGGGCTATCTTCGCGCGCGTCCGCACGTCACCGCCGGGAAGGGTCCGGCGGTGACGTGCGCGGAGCCGGTCAGCCGGCGGCGACGGCGTCTCGGATCGCGGCGATATCGATCTTCGACATGGTCTGCAGCGCGGCGCCGGCCGCCGCCGCGTGCTCGCCGCCCATCAACGCCGGCAACTCGGCCGGCACGACCTGCCACGACAGGCCGTAGCGATCGGTCAGCCAGCCGCACGGCCCCGGCTTGCCACCCACGGTCAGAGCCGCCCACAGCCGGTCCACCTCGTCCTGCCCGTCGACCACCAACTGAATGGACGCCGCATCGGTGAAGGGGTGCCCGGGTCCGCCGTTCATCAGCGTGAGGGCGTGTCCGGCCAGATCGACCTGCACGATGAAGGCCGATCCGTCGGGGTTGCGAGTGATGCCGGTGATGCGGGCGCCGGGGATGTGCTCGGTGTAGAACCGGGCGGCTTCCTCGGCGGCAGTGTCGAACCAGAGGAAGGTGCTGATGTCGGTCATGATCGCTCCTGGGGTGTGTGTCCAACTCGCTGTCACCCCCTGGTCGAGGCCGATCCCGCACATTCGACACAGTTCGCGAATCTTCTCGAGATCTGTTTTCGCCGGTCCTACTCGGCGGCGAGCCGATCCAGCGCCGCCTGACTCGATTCGTCGGCGGCGCGGTAGATGATCAGCCGCTGATCGGGATCCTGCAGCGGCATCAGCGCTTCGTAGGCGACGGTGACCGCACCCACCCGAGGGTGGTGCATCGTCTTGCGGCCCCGGCCCTGCACCCGCACATCTCTGCGCTCCCACAGTTCGGCGAATTCGGCACTGCCCGTGCGGAATTCGTCGATGAGGTCGGCCAGGACGCGATCGTCCGGGTGGGCGGCCCAGGCGGCGCGCAGTCCCGCGATGCCCTCGCGCACGGTTCGTTCGCGGTCGGCGTAGAAATCGCCCATCCCCGGATAGAGCAGGCACAGCCACATGGAGTTGCGATGCCGGGGCGGCAGCGTGTCGAAATCGAGTAGCAGCCGCGACATCTCGCGGTTCCAGGCCAGGATGTCGTAGCGGTGGTTGAGCACCATCGCCGGGAGCGGCGCCAGATCCGCGACCAGCCGGGCCAGCTCCGGTGAGGCCGTGGTCGCCGGCTTGCCGTCGTCCGGTGGCCGCTGCCGGGCCAGATCGAACAGGTACATGCGTTCGTCGGGAGCCAGGCGCAGGGCCTGCGCGAGCGCGTCGAGCACCTCCGGCGAGGGCCGCAGTCCGCGCCCCTGTTCCAGCCGCACGATGTAGTCGGTGCTCACACCGGCCAGATCGGCGACCTCCTCCCGGCGCAGGCCCGGGGTGCGGCGGGAACGGCGGCGCAGCGGCAGGCCGAAATCACTCGGATCCAGTCGTTCGCGCCGGGTGCGCAGAAAGGCCCCCAGTTCCTGTGTCGCTTCCACGGTGCCGGTCATCGCTGTCGATCCTACGACGAGGCTGGTACCGGCGATCCCAGGAAAAACCTTCCCTTACCGCGCCCGTCCCGGCCGCGCAGACTTGCCGTCGAGATCGAATCCACACAGGAGGAAGATATGGCGCTCACTCTCGACACCTATCGGCTGCTCGGCCGGTCCGGGCTGCGGGTCTCCCCGCTCGCGCTGGGCACCATGACCTTCGGGGCCGACTGGGGCTGGGGCGCCGAGCGCGACGAGGCGCGCAAACTGTTCGACGACTACGTCTCGCGCGGCGGCAATTTCATCGATACCGCCAGCGTCTACACCAACGGCAGTTCCGAGCGGCTGCTCGGCGAATTCACGCGCGACAATCGCGAAAGCCTGGTCCTGGCAACGAAATACACCATGCTGCGGCGGCCCGGCGACCCGAACTCCGGTGGCAACAACCGCAAGTCGATGTTCGCCTCGGTGGAGGCCAGCCTGCGCAATCTGAACACCGACTACATCGATCTGCTGTACCTGCACGCCTGGGACTTCACCACGCCGGTCGAGGAGGTGCTGCGCGGGATGGACGACTTGGTCCGGCAGGGCAAGGTGCTCTACGTCGCCATCTCCGACACCCCGGCCTGGCAGGTGGCCCGCATGCAGACCATCGCCGACCTGCGCGGCTGGTCTCCGCTGGTGGCGCTGCAGGTGGAATACAGCCTGATCGAACGCACCGTGGAACACGACCTGTTCCCCATGGCGCGGGAACTGGGGCTCGGGGTGATTCCGTGGTCGCCGCTCGGCAGCGGTGTCCTGACCGGCAAGTACAGCGCGGCCGATCTGGACGCCTCGGCGGCGGGATCGCCGGAGGGCAGCCGCAAGAACGTCGCGCTGGCCAACGGTTCGCTGACCGCGCGGGGCCTGGCGATCGCCGAAGTGGTGAAGGAGGTCGCGGCGGAACTGGACCGGACGCCGGCGCAGACCGCACTGGCGTGGACGCTGCGGAATCCGGCGGTGACCGCCCCCATCATCGGTGCCCGCACCCCGGCTCAGCTCAGCGACAATCTGGGCGCGCTGGATGTGGAATTCGATGCGGCACACCTGGATCGACTGGACGCGGCCAGTGCCGTCGAACCCGGATTCCCGCACAATATGCTCGCCCGCGCGATGACCGATACGGTGATCAATGGCGACCTGACGGTCGTCCTGCGCGCCTGACTCGTACGCCGTGCCCCTGCGGTCCGGCCACCACACCGGCCGCGGGGCCCGGGCCGGGCAGCGGCGTGACCCCCCACGCAGGCCGCGCACCGGGCCGCACCTGGCCCCGCGGGGTCATACGCGGACTGCGCGCGAACTGCGCACCCAACAGGGACCTCCCCGATTCCGAATAGCCTCGCGTCCTACCGGCATGCAGGTGCCGCGGCGACGGGGCTTCGCCGATGGTCCCGGCGTCCGATGCGGCGCCCGGAACCTCCGCGTCGCCGTAACTGTGTTTCTCGGCGAATCAGGCGGCGGTGGTGAGGAATTCGGCTGCCGCGGCGCGGTATCGGTCGACCAGCAGGCGCACCACCGCCGGATGTGCGCCGAGCGGTTCGGCGACTCCGTCGGCACCCGCCTCGCGCAAGCGTTGCTGGAACAGTCCGTGTGCCAAGAGGTACGAGCCGACGAACACCCGCTGCGCGCCGGATTCTCGCAGCGCGGCAACGACTTCCGGCACCCTTGGCTCACCGGTTGCGATACAGGCCGTACGAACCGCGACGCCCAGCTCCTCCGCCAGCATGGCCGTCGCCCGCCGCACATCGTGGCGTGCACGCGCGTCGGAGGATCCGGCCGCCGCGAAGACCACCGCATCGCCGGAACGCATCCCGGCCTCATGCAACCGCATCCGCATCACCCGGGCCAGCATCGGGTCCGGGCCCATCGCGGGGGTCACCACCACATCCGGATGCCCGCTGTCGCGCACCTCGCGCGGAACATCCTGGTAGACGTGATATCCGGAGGCGAGGAAGGCCGGAACCACCACGGCCGGAACACCCTTCAGCTCGCGCAGCACCTCGGCGGGTGTGGGGCCGAGCACGTCGACGAAGGCGGTCCGCACCGGCACGTCGGCACCGGTACGTCCCAGCTCCGCACGCATCGCGTCGGCCACCGCGGCGATCATCTGCACCCCTGTCGCACTGCGGGTGCCGTGCGCCACCAGCACCAGCGCGGGGGCGCTCACCAGACCCCCGCCATGGGCGCGGGTCGCTGCGGACGCAGCGAGGGGGCGTAGCCCACCGGCGGGCGGGTGTTGTTGTCGACGCATTCGGCGGGGTCGAGGGCGAGCCGATAACCGCGCTTGACCACCGTCTGGATCGCCTTCGGCGTACCGAGACCCGCACGGAGACGGGCGATTCCGGTCTCCACCGCGTGGGTGTCGTCACCGCCACCGGGCAGCGCCGCCAGCAGATCCTCCCGCGACACCACCCGGCCGGGCTGGCGGGCCAGTGCCCGCATCAACGCCATCGGCGCGGGAGCGAGCTGGCGCACCGAACCGTCGACCACGACACAGCCGCCGCGCACGCTCAATTCGTGCCCGGCGGCGTGAATTCGATTGGCGCGCCGGGGAAGTTCCTCGGCGACGTGGCGGGCCAGCGCCCCGAGGCGCGCCCGGCCCGGCATGGACGTCGGCACTCCGAGTTCCTCGAGCGGCGCGGCGGTGATCGGGCCGACACACGCCGGCAGCACGCGGGAACGCATCGCCTGCAGGACGCCCTCGAGCAGCCCGGTTTCCTTGGCCCGCATCAGCATCGAGGCCACCGCGGGCGCGCTGGTGAACGTGACGCAATCCAGTGCCGAGGTGACCACGCCCTCGATCAGGCGGTCCATCGGCACGCGGTCGTCCGGTGGCACCCAGCGGTACACCGGCACCGGCACGACATCGGCTCCGGCGCAACGCAGTACTTCACAGAAGTCGGGTACCGGTTCCCATTCGGTGGTCGCACCGTGCAACTGCACCGCGATGCGCACGCCCTCGACACCCGCCGCCAGCAGGTGATCGAGCACCTCGGCCGACGATTCGGAGGCCGGCGACCATTCCTCGCGCAATTCGGCGGCGCGGATCGCTCCCTTGGCCTTGGGACCACGGGCCAGCAATCGCGTGGAAGCCAGTGTCTCCCGGAGGTTTTCGGCCAGACCCCAACCTTCGGCCGCCTCCATCCAGCCGCGGAATCCGATGCCGGTGGTGGCGACGGCGATCTGCGGCGGATCAGCGACCAACTGCCGGGTGACCCGCTCCAGCTCGGTGTCGTCGGACAGCGGGATGATGCGAATCGCCGGGGCGGAAACGATATTCGCGCCTCGGCGACTCAACAGCGTAGCCAGTTCGTCGGCCCGGCGGGCGGCCGTCACACCGATGGTGAAGCCGTCCAGGGGTTTCAATTCGGTGGGTCGCGCTTCGCTCACGGCGTACCGCCGTACTGCACCGGTTCGTTGGACACCGCGACGACCCCGTCGACGACGCGCACGCCGTAGACGGGCAGTGCGACCGAGTCGTCCTCGAGGCAATGGCCGTCCAGCAGGGAGAACGCCTGCTTCAGCAGCGGCGACGCGACGACCGGCACACCGGCGCGGTCACCGACGATGCCGCGCGACATGACCGCCGCCCGCCCGAACGGATCGATATTGCCGACGGCATACAGCGTGCCGTCGGGCAGCAGGAAGAGCGCGGCCTGCCGTCCGCCTCTCAGTAGCACCGCCACGCCGCGGCCGGGGATCAGATAATCGAGCCGGCAGGCCGAGGTCCAGCCGGTGGTGGTTGCCGGTGCGAAGCCCGGCGTGTCGATAACGGTCATCGGTAATCTCCTCCGAACGCCTTACCTAATAGGTACCGGTGTCCTGTTTCCGCACGATTACGTGGCTATTTCCCGGGCGTGGCAGTTGCGGCCGGTATGGCGGGAAGTTCGGGCATACCGTGTCCATCGCGGCCTGCCCGGTGCCCTCCGTGGTTACGCAGGCTGCCGCCTCCGGGCACGTCGGGCATACCGAGCAGAACCGGCGTCTTGCGCTCCCCGCTCTCGTCGAAGGCGATCGTCGGATCGGCCTCCTCGGGCGCGTTGACGAAGGTGACGAAGCGCGAGAGCTTCGCGGGATCCTCCAGTACCGCGGCCCATTCGTCCTTGTAGCCGGCCACGTGGCGGGCCATGCTCTCCTCCAGTTCGGCGGCGATGCCGAGCGAGTCCTCGCACACGACCTGCTTCAGATGTTCGATGCCGCCCTCGAGTGATTCCTGCCACGGCGCGGTCCGCTGCAGCCGGTCGGCGGTGCGGATGTAGAACATCAGATAGCGGTCGATGTAGCGGATCAGCGTCTCGTCGTCGAGGTCGCCGGCCAGCAGCACCGCGTGCTTGGGAGTCAGGCCGCCGTTGCCGCCGACGTAGAGGTTCCAGCCGTTCTCGGTGGCGATGACGCCGACATCCTTACCGCGCGCCTCGGCGCATTCGCGGGCACAGCCCGAGACCGCCAGCTTCAGCTTGTGCGGCGAGCGCAGTCCGCGGTAACGCTTCTCCAGCAGCACCGCCATGCCGACCGAATCCTGCTGGCCGTAGCGGCACCAGGTGGAACCCACGCAGCTCTTCACGGTGCGCAGCGATTTGCCGTAGGCGTGGCCGGATTCCATCCCCTTGTCGACCAGTCGCTGCCAGATCTGCGGCAGCTGCTCGACCCGCGCGCCGAACAGGTCGATGCGCTGACCACCGGTGACCTTGACGTAGAGGCCGAAATCCTTGGCGATCTGCCCGATTTCGATCAGCTGCTCGGGCGTCACCTCACCGCCGGGCATCCGCGGCACCACCGAATAGGTGCCGTTCTTCTGCAGGTTGGCCAGGAAGTGGTCGTTGGTGTCCTGCAGCGCGGACTGCTCACCGTCGAGGATGTGGTCGCTCGAGGTCGAGGCCAGGATGGAGGCGACGGTCGGCTTGCAGATATCGCAGCCGATTCCGGTGCCGTGCTTGGCGATCAGTTCCGAGAAGGTGCGGATGCCGGTCACCTGCACGATCTGGAACAGTTCGGACCGCGATTGGGTGAAGTGCTCGCACAGCGCCTTCGACATCTCCACGCCGGACTGCTCGAGCAACTTCTTGATCATGGGAACGCAACCGCCGCAGGAGGTTCCGGCGGAGGTGCAGCTCTTGACGCCGGCGATATCGCAGGCGCCTTCGTGAATGGCTCCGACGATGGCCCCTTTGGACACGTTGTTGCAGGAGCAGATCTGGGCCTCATCGGGCAGGGCGTCGGCGCCCAGTTCGGCGCCCGCGGGCGAGATGAGCGCGGCCGGTTCGGCGGGCAGTTCGCTGCCGACCAGCGGGCGCAGCGCCGCGTACTGCGAGGCGTCACCGACCAGGATGCCGCCCAGCAGCGTCTTGGCGTCGTCGGAGATCACCAGCTTGGCGTAGGTGCCCTTGGCGGCGTCGTGCAGCACCACCGACAGCGCGCCCTCGGTGGTGGCGTGGGCGTCACCGAAGCTGGCCACGTCCACACCGAGCAGTTTCAGCTTGGTCGACAGGTCGGCGCCCGGGAATTCGCCGGCGCCGCCGAGCAACCGGTCCGCGACGATCTCGGCGGTGGTGTAACCGGGGGCGACCAGGCCGTAGCAGGTGCCCTCCACGGCCGCGACCTCGCCGACGGCGTAGATGTTGGGGTCGGAGGTGACCATGCCCAGGTCGGTGAGCGCACCACCGCGCGGCCCGATCTCGAGTCCGGCATCACGGGCGATCTGATCGCGCGGGCGCACACCGGCGGAGAACACCACCAGCGAGGCGTCGATCACCGACTCGTCTGACAGCGAAACCCGCAGGCCCGCACCGTCTTCGGCGGGTTCGATGGCCGAGGTGCCGACCCCGGTGTGCACGTGCAGGCCCAGATCGGTGACCAGCTTCTCGAGGATCGCGCCGCCACCCTCGTCGACCTGCACCGGCATCAGCCGCGGCGCGAACTCGACGACGTGCGGCGTCATTCCCATGAGCCGCAGGGCATTCGCCGCCTCCAGACCGAGGAGACCACCGCCGACGACGACACCGACCGCACCGGGGCCCGCTTTCTGCGCCGCGGCGCGGATGCCGTCGAGGTCCTCGAGGGTGCGGTAGACGAAACATTCGGGGCGGTCGTGGCCCGGTACCGGCGGCACGAAGGCATACGATCCGGTCGCGAGAACCAGTGCGTCGTAACCGATCACGTCACCGGAGGAGGTGGTCACCTTGCGCGCGGCGCGGTCGATCTCGTCGGCGCGCACGCCGAGGCGCAGATCCACCAGCGCGTCGCCGGCGTATTCGTTGCCGGGCAGGGCGAGCGCGCTCTTCTCCCAGGCGCCGACGTAGGACGACAGGCCGACGCGATCGTAGGCGGCCTGCGACTCCTCGCTCAGCACCACGATCTGCCAGCGCCCGGCCTCGTCGCGGGAGCGCAGCGCCTCCACGAACCGGTGCCCGACCATGCCGTGGCCGACGACCACCACGGTCTTGCGCTGCGTGGGTTCGACTGTCGTGTTCATGACTGTCCTCCGATGCTTTCCGATGGTCAGGCGCGAGCCGAGGTGGTGGACTGGGTGGTATCGGTTTCCGGCGACCGTTCGGCCTCGAGCACCAGGGCCTCCGCCTCGGCGACGACACCGGAACCGCTTCGCGGCGAACGCATTCCGGGCCGACGCAGGAAGACCGACCAGACGACGGTCGCGCAGACGACGTAGAAGCCCAGGAACACCCAGAACGCGGTGGTGGCGGAATTGGTGGAGGCATAGGAGGAGCGCAGCACCAGGTTGATGGCCACCCCACCCAGGGCGCCGATCGCGCCGACGAAGCCGATCAGCGCGCCCGAGGTGTTGCGCGACCAGGCGGCCTGCTCCGCGGGGCTCACCGGGAGGCTCTTGGACTTCGCGTCGAACACCGACGGGATGATCTTGGTGACCGATCCGTTGCCGATTCCCGAGAGCACGAAGAGGGCGATGAATCCGCAGACCAGGGCGACCATGGTCGCCCCCGAGGCCACGCCGCCGTTGTGGTCGGCGGCCACACTGGACACCGCGACCACGACCGCCGCGACCATCATTCCGGCGAACCCGGCCAGCGTGACGCGGCTGCCGCCGAAGCGGTCGGCCATCTTGCCGCCGTAGGGGCGGGCCAGCGAACCCAGCAGCGGGCCGATGAAGGCGATCTGCGCGGCGTGCAGACTCGCCTGGGCGGCCGAATCACCCCCGGCCTTGAAGCCGATCTGCAGGATCTGGCCGAAGGCGAAGCTGAAGCCGATGAACGAGCCGAAGGTCCCGATGTACAGGAAGGCGATCGCCCAGGACTGCGGAACCTTCAGCGACTCCAGCATGTAGCCCAGGTCGGCCTTCTGATTGCGCAGATTGTCCATGTAGAGCGCGGCGCCGAGTCCGGCGATCGCGATGAACGCGAGGTACACCAGGCAGACGACCGACGCGTACGAATTGCCGAGCGTGGCGATCACCAGCAGGCCGATCAGCTGGATCACCGGGACGCCGATATTGCCGCCGCCGGCGTTCATGCCCAACGCCCAGCCCTTGAGCCGCTGCGGGTAGAAGGCGTTGATATTGGTCATAGAGGAGGCGAAGTTGCCGCCGCCCAGGCCGGCGAACGCCGCCACCACCATGAACGTGGTGTAAGACGTGCCCGGCTGGTTGATGAAGTACAGCGTCAGCAGCGTCGGGACCAGCAGCATCAGCGCGCTGAAGATCGTCCAGTTGCGGCCGCCGAAGCGCGCGGTGGCGACGGTGTAGGGAATGCGCAGGATGCCGCCGACCAGCGTCGGCATGGCGACGAGGAAGAACTTTCCGGCGGCGTCGATGCCGAACTTGTCCGTCGGCATGAACAGCACCATCACCGACCAGATCGACCACACCGAGAATCCGACATGTTCGGCGACGACCGACCAGATCAGATTGCGACGGGCGATGTTCTTGCCGCCGGCCTCCCAGGCCGCGACATCCTCGGCATCCCACTGCTCGATGTCGTGGTTACGCGTCAGCGTGCTCAACAGGGCCTCCTGAAATCCGGTTGGCCCCAAGGTAGGAAACGGGTATTGCCGCGATGCTGCGCCACATGACGCGCAAATCAACGGTTGCTCACGAATTCGGCGAATTACCGGTGAGAACCGGGGCATTGTTTCGCCCATATGACACAACGGTTTCCGTGCGTCACAAAGTACCGACGCTCACACACGAACTCGGTGAGGTCGATGCCGGCGAGTGGTCCGGGCCACAATAGTCGGGCGTCGGCTCACATCATGGACAGAAGCTCACCGCGGCGCAACCCGAGCGGTGAAATTGCCGAAAGGTCGCGGCCCCGACGCCGATCAGTGCCAGGTGTCCTCGAGCATGCGCGGCTTGCACGCCTGCCAGGCACCGGCCACGAGCACCAGGACGGCAACCGCCAGCAGCGCGAAGGGCGCGCCCCACCCGCCGACCGCACTGTGCAGCACACCGAACAGCAGCGGGCCCACACACGCGACGGTGTAGCCGATGCCCTGGGTGAAGCCGGACAGCGCCGCCGAACCGGCCTGGGTGCGGGTCCGCAGATTGATCAGCGTGAGCGCCATCGGGAAGGTGCTCGGTCCCATGCCCAGCAGCAGCACCCACAGCCAGGGCGCACTCATCGGCGCGATGAGCAGTCCGGCGAAGGCGGCGAAAAACGCGATGGCGCAGACGATCACGACCGGAAACGGATTGCGGATACGGGCGGTGAAGGAGGGCGCGGTCAGCGCGGCCGCCAAACCGATGAAGGAGAAGAAGGCGACCATCGTGCCGCCGTAGGCCGCGTCGGCGCCCGCATCGGCGAGAATCTTGGGCAGCCAGGTGAACATGGAATAGGTGATCAACGAGGTCATACCGAACATCGCGGCCATCCCCCACGCCAGCGGCGAACGCCGGATGTTCCCGGCGCGCGCGGGCTGTTCGCCCGGCACGTCGGCGAGCGCGGTGGTGTCCACACGATCGCGGCCGCGCCGCTCGCGCAGCACACCCAGCCACGGCACCGCGGCCGCGAAACCGAGCAGCGCCCACAACCCGAGCGAGACCCGCCAGCCGGCCGCGTCCGCGACCGGGACCGCGATCAGCGCCGGCACCACGGTGCCGATCTGCACCATCGTGATGTACACCGAGCTCAGCACCGCCAGCCGATCGGCGAAATAGCGCTTGACCAGCGGCGGAATCACGACGTTGCCGATGCCCATACCGGCCAGCGCCAGCGCGGACAGGCTCAGCAACTCCCAGGTGTCGGGCACCAGCGCCCGGGTGAGCTGCCCAGCTCCGGCCATGCACATGGCGACCAGCGCGGTGCGTTCCAGGCCCAGCCGGCGCACGAAGATCGGGGTGATCAATCCGGCCAGCGCGAACATGGCGGTCGGGATCATGCCGAAGACACCGACGATGGCCGTGGAATAGCCGATATCGGCGCCGATCCGCTCGGCGAGCGGGGTGAAGGCGGTGACCGCCACACGCAGCGTGAGCGCCGAGACGACGATCGCGACCAGGACGAGAATCCGGCCCTCGGCCAGGCCGCGGCGCCGGATGTCGGTAGTCGACTGCAGATTGGTAACCGTCACCGAGAAATCATAGGATGATTGGATGAAAGCGAGCAACAAATGTGAGGAGGGGTACTCTGTTGGCCGTGCAACCAGTCCGGCGCACCAGCCTCATCGCTCAGGTCACCGAACAGCTGCGCGCTGAAATCCGTTCGGGGCGTTGGCCGATCGGCTCTCGCATCCCGACCGAGCCGGAACTCACCGAATTGACCGGCACCGGCCGCAATACCGTGCGCGAAGCGGTGCAGGCGCTCGTACACGCCGGCATGCTCGAACGCCGGCAGGGTTCGGGCACCTACGTCATCGCCGCGTCCGATCTGGGCGGCACCCTCACCAAATACTTCGCCGACGCCGTGGAACGCGACGTCCTGGAACTGCGCCAGGCCCTCGACGTACAGGCCGCCCGGCTGGCCGCGCAGCGCCGCGACGACAACGACGTGCGGACCCTGCTGCGCTTGCTCGACCGGCGCAGCCAGGTCTGGGATACCGACAGCACCGCGGCGGTCGACGCGGACGTGGCCCTGCACCGCGCGATCGTCGCGGCCAGCCACAACACCGTCTACCTCGAGTTCTACGATTCGCTGCTGCCGGTGATCGAGGACGTGATCCGTTCCCGCACAACCAAATACGGCAACCAGTATCACGACGAACACGCCGAGCTGGTCCACGCCGTGATCGACGGCGACTCCGATCGGGCCGCTCGCGCCGCCAACTGCTTCCTCGGCTCGCTCATCGCCGAATACCCCGAACGGTGACGGATTCCGCCGCAGGTAAACGATTCGTCACCGTGGCGCCGGTCGCGGGGTGAGCGAGTGTTGCTGCGAACGTCACGGAGCGTGAATCGGACGTAATTTCGCCTTCCTACCGTGGATGCGACCGCCGGACCCGCACCTCAGGGTCCCCGAGATGAGGGCGGTCGCACCCCAGCGAGAGGAACGCGCCGATGACTACCACCGACGCCGCGATATCGGCCACCGCCGCTCCCGACTTCCACTATCGAGCCCGCGGCCGCTGGCTCGATCACTGGGAGCCCGACAACGAAACCTTCTGGGAGAACGGCGGAAAACGCACCGCCCGTAAGAATCTCGCCTTCTCGGTCTTCTCCGAGAATCTCGGATTCAGCGTCTGGGTGCTGTGGGCCAGCGTGGTCACCGCCATGGGTTCGGCGGGCTTTCATTATCTGAGCGGCCCCGACGCCGTCGCCAATTCGCTACTGCTCACCTCCACCCCCACACTCGTCGGCGCCGCGTTGCGCGTGCCCTACACCTTCGCCATCCCGAAATTCGGTGGCCGCGCGTTCACCGTGTTCAGCGCGGGAATGTTGCTGCTGCCGACGCTGGGCCTGGTCTATTTCGTCAATCAGCCCGGCACGCCGTTCTGGGTGTTCATGGTGCTGGCCGCGCTCGCGGGCGTGGGTGGCGGCAATTTCTCCTCGTCGATGGCGAATATCAATTTCTTCTATCCCGAGGGGAAGAAGGGCGCCGCGCTCGGAATCAACGCCGCGGGCGGCAATATGGGCGTCGCGCAGACCCAGCTGCTGGTGCCGCTGATCATCACCCTCGGCACCCATCTCATGGCCAAGGATCCGGCCGGTTACCGGTTCGGCATCACCCTCGCGGTGCTGGTGTGGATTCCGTTCATCCTCGTCGCCATGTTCGGCGCGCTGCGGTACATGGATTCGATCACCGGCGCGAAATCCGACGGCAGCTCCTATCGGCTGGCCCTGACCAATCGGCACACCTGGATCATGGCGGTGCTCTACATCGGCACCTTCGGATCGTTCATCGGCTTCTCGTTCGCCTTCCCCACCCTGCTCAAATCCACCTTCCCCGACCTGGCGAAGATCGGCTGGATGTCCACGATCGGCAATCTCGCCTTCCTCGGCGCGTTCGTCGGATCGCTGAGCCGGCCGTTCGGCGGCTGGATCGCGGACCGGTTCACCGGCGCCCGGATCACGGTCTACGTCTTCGCCGGTATGGCCGGCGCCACCGCGCTGATCGTGGCCGCGCTCTCGGTGAAGAACTTCCCGCTGTATCTGATCTCGTTTCTGCTGCTGTTCGTGCTGTCGGGCATCGGCAACGGCTCCACCTACCGCATGATCCCCTCGATCTTCGGCGCCGAGGCCAAGCGCCGCGCCGCCGAACACGGCCAGGACCCGGCGACCGCGCTGGCCGCGGCCAAGCGGCAGGCGGGTGCGGCTATCGGTGTGGTCGGCGCGGTCGGCGCGGCCGGCGGGTGGGTGCTGCAGCAGGCGCTGCGGGAATCCAACATCCACTTCGGCGGGATGGCACCGGCCTTCTGGGCCTACGCCGTCGCCTTCCTGATGATGGGCGGGCTCACCTGGTGGTTCTATCTGCGCACGTCGTTCGCCGTCGGGCGGGTACCGTCACTGGCCCACGCGGGCATCTGAGACCCTCGCACAAACTGCGGGCTCGCCGGTCGCATCCGATCGGCGGGCCCGCTAGAGCATCAAGCGGATCATGTCGGCGGTATGCGCCAGACCGGGAAACGCCTCCGCTGTCGAGCGCGGATGCAGCGCGTGCACCGCGAGCCGGAACATAACCGCGCGCAACAACATCTGCGGCCACTCCGGCAGATCCGACCATCGCTCGAGCAGACCCGGATCCGCACCTCCCCAGGAGAGCGCGTCGACCACGATCACCCCGGCCGCCCAGGACGCGGGCCGCCAGTAGGGGGTGATGTCGGTGAGCCCCGGCGCCTGGCCGTTCGCGAACAACACCGTGCCGAACAGATCGCCGTGCACCAACTGCGACGGGATCTGCACCGGTTTACGCAGCGTCGCCAGCTGCGCCAGCATATCGATGCTGTGGCGGCCGTCCGGCGTGGTCACCGGCAGCATGCCGCCGGCTTTCAGGCTGCGCAGCGGCACCGACTCCCACGCGGCCCGGTCCGCGGCGACGAACACGTCGACATCGACCCACGGTGCGATCGGCTGCTGGACCAGGAAGCGCGGGCGCTCCAGCCGGGCGGTGGCGTGGTGCAGGCGTAGTGATACCGACACCACCTCGTCGTGGCGCGGTTCCGGGGTGCCGTCCATATAGGTATCGGCACGCCAGCCGGACACCACGTAGCGACCGTCGGTGGCGCGCACCGGCCGCGCCAGCCGCACCCCGTCCACCTGCAGTGTTTCCCGGACCTTCGCCGACCACGCCGCCCGGGCGTGGTCGGCCACCGGGCTGAGCACGACCTCTCCGCACCGCCACCCACCGTCCCAGTCGCCCAGCGCGACCGGGGACACTTCGCGCAGCCCGAAGGTGGCCCGCACATGCTCCGGAGGTTCGACAGATGTCACGGCCGTACCGTAACCCCGCTGCCCCGCCTCCCCGCGTATTCAGGCCATACGAGTCGTGAGCCACATACGTTGGTCACAGGTCCTGCGTCGGAAATCTGTCCAGTGTCGGGCGTACCCGACGAGTTACCCATGTACTCACGAGATCAGTCGTCTCAGCGCCGAGACCTTTTCCTAGTACACCGGCAGGCTCTGGTCGACCTGGTTGGCCCAGGCGACGATTCCGCCCTGGAGGTGGGTCGCGTCGGAGAATCCGGCGCGCTTCAAGGCGGCCAGTGCCTCCGCTGACCGGATGCCGGTCTTGCAGTGCAGGACGATCGGTGTGTTCTGCGGAAGTTCGGCGAGCGCCTCGCCGGACAGGATGCGGTCCTTGGGGATCAGGGTCGCGCCGTCGATGCGGACGATGTCCCACTCCACCGGTTCGCGGACGTCGATGATGGCGACGTCCTTGCCCGCGTCGAGCATGTCCTTGAGCTCGCGCGCGGTCACCGTGGAACCCACGGCGGCGGCCTGGCCCTCCTCCGAGACCACACCACAGAACGCCTCGTAGTCGATGAGCTCCGTGATGGGCTGACGCTCGGGATCGCGCCGCAGCTTGATGGTGCGGTAGTTCATATCCAGTGCGTCGTAGACCATCAGCCGGCCGAGCAGGGTCTCCCCGATGCCGGTGATGAGCTTGATGGCCTCGGTGACCATGATCGAACCGATCGACGCGCACAGCACACCCAGCACGCCGCCCTCGGCGCAGGACGGAACCATGCCCGGCGGCGGCGCCTCGGGGTACAGGTCGCGGTAGTTGATGCCGCGCTTCTCACCGTTCGGGCCGTCGGGGGCGTCCTCCCAGAACACCGACACCTGGCCCTCGAACCGATAGATCGACCCCCACACGTACGGCTTACCGGCCAGCACGGCGGCGTCGTTGACCAGATAGCGGGTGGCGAAGTTGTCGGTGCCGTCGACGATCAGGTCGTACTGCGCGAACAGCTCGACCGCGTTCTCCGGCTCCAGGCGGATCTTGTGCAGCACCACCTCGACGCCGGAATTGATCTCCAGAATCGAATCGCGCGCACTGTCGGCCTTGCTGCGGCCGATATCGGATTCGCCGTGGATGATCTGCCGCTGCAGATTCGACGCGTCCACCTCGTCGAACTCCACGATGCCGAGCGTGCCGACACCGGCGGCGGCCAGGTACAGCAGCGCCGGCGAGCCCAGACCACCCGCACCGATCACCAGCACCTTGGCATTCTTCAGGCGTTTCTGCCCGTCCATCCCGACATCGGGAATGATCAGATGCCGGCTGTAGCGGGCGACCTCATCCCTGGTCAGCTCCGCGGCCGGTTCGACCAGTGGCGGCAGGGACTGTGGTGATGACACGTCGCAGACTCCTCGAATCGAATTCGCCGTTAGGGCTGATCGGTGCAACGCGGCGAATCGGGCCGTTCTTCCCTGTGCCGCCTCTCCGCAACTTTAACGTGTCGCCGACTGCCGCGAGATTTGCCTGTCGGGCCGGCGGTTGGCTGCCCGCTCGGCGTAGCCCGTCCCCGGCGAGTTACCCATGTACTCCAGAGATCAGCGGTGGCGTTGGCAAGCCGTTGTCACCCGCGGGGGTACGGCCAAGGGTTGAACCGGCATTTCTTCCCGTCCATCGGCACCACACCCTGCGGGTCCAGGGTCGCGATGTCGTTGTTGCGGGTGCCGAAGGTCTGCTGCATCATCACCGGCGCCAATCCGCCGTCGATCTCGCACGGCTGATGTTCGTGGTAGCCGATGGCGTGACCGACCTCGTGGTTGATCTGATATTGCCGGTAGGAGCCGATATCGCCCTCGAAGGCGGTGGCGCCGCGCACCCAGCGCACCTCGGAGAGAACCACGCGGCCCAGATCGGAGTTGTAGCAGGAGGAGTCGATCGGGATTTCGAAACCGCAGGCCGATTTGGTGGTCTGCCGGGAGGTCAGCGAGACCCGGAAATCCGGTTCGCCGTTGTCGATCCGGCGGAAGCCGAAGCGCGGATCGTGGGTCCAGCTCTTCGGGTTGGCCAGGGTGGCGTCCACCATCTTGGCCACCGAATCGTCCCCGCCGAGCGAGGTGGTGTCGACTCCGTTCTCGACCTCGACGGTGTAGGTGAACAGATGCGCCTGACCGGCCCCGACCTGCGCCGATGCGCCGGGAACGATATGCCAGGTGCCCGCCGCGGTCTCCGTGAACGCCCCGCCCGCGGGCAGCGCGCCGGAGGGCGGATCGCCGGCGAACTTACCGTCGCCCTTGGGTGGTGCGCCGATGATGCCGGCGTTGCTGGTGTGCTGGCTGAGCCGGCCCAGGGCGGGGGTGGAGCCGCCGGAGGTGTCGGTACCCCCCTTGACGGCGTCCACGATCACCAGCACGGTGATGATCACCAGTACCGGAAGCGCGTAGGCCCGCCAGCCGTAGGTGGAGACGAACCGCCCCAGCGCGCTCTGCTTCTTCGTATCGCGTTCCGGCCGTGGCCGATTCGCCGCATCGTGGGCGCCGGTCGGATCCCATTTCGCACGCAGCGGTTGATGGGAACGATCGCCGTGGCCATTGCCGGAATACAGGCCGAGCGGATCGTAGAATTCGGAGCTTTCCGTAGGTTGCTGCCGGTCACGCCGACCGGTAGCGGCCGATTCCGCGCGCGCGGCCAGAACACCTGCGGGGCGAGGCGAATCGGGCCCGCCGGTCGTTCTGCCCCGTTGTTCGCTCACCCGAACAGATTCTCACAGGCCGTTCGGCGACATCTACGTACCTGCCGTTGACCGGCCGGGGTTGCGAGAAATCTCACCGCTGTGCGAGATTTCTCACGGCGGCCAGTTACTGACAGGTTGCCAATAGGTGTGGAAGGTTATTCGAATACCACAACGGCAGGAACGGGATCGGCTTCCCAGCCAGTGCAGCCGACCCGCAGCGGGCTGCATCACGAACGAGTATCGTTCGTTGAATACCGTGCACATCCACGTTCCCGCCGGGAATCGACTGGGAGAACCGAAATGACTGACCTCGTGGACCGGATGACGTCCTCGCGACTGTCGTCCGAGGCCATGGCACCGAGCAAGCGCGGAACTCGCCTACCCCGGGAGGCGCGCCGTGCCCAGCTGCTCGCCGCGGCCAGCGAGGTCTTCGTGCTGCGCGGCTACCACGCCGCCGGCATGGACGAGATCTCGCAATGCGCCGGCGTCTCCAAACCCGTTCTGTACCAGCACTTTTCGAGTAAGCTCGAACTGTATCTGGCGGTCCTGCAGAACTACATCGACGCTTTGGTGTCGAGTGTCCGCCAGGCGCTGCGGTCGACCACCGACAACCGGCAGCGCGTCCGGGCCGCCGTCGCGGCGTACTTCGACTTCGTCGACCACGAAACCCAGGGTTTCCGACTGGTTTTCGAATCCGACCTGACCAGCGAGCCGCAGGTGCAGCGGCGCGTCGAACAGGCCACCGAGGCCTGCGTGGACGCGGTCTTCGACCTCGTCGCCCACGATTCCGGACTGGACCCCTACCGCGCCCGCATTCTGGCCGTGGGACTCGTGGGCGCCAGTCAGATCACCGCGCGCTACTGGCTCGAGGCGGACCGGCCGATCCCGAAGGAAGAGGCCGTCGACACCACCGTCCAGCTCTGTTGGGGCGGTCTGTCCCGCGTGCCGCTCTCCCAGCGCTGAGAGCGCCCGCGACCGAAACGACGAGGCCCGGATCCGCCACCGCGGATCCGGGCCTTTCGAGTTCGATACAGCGGCGACGAGTTCCCTCGCCGCAGGAGAATCACACCGCGGCGAAACCCACGCGGCCGCTGGTGGAGGTGCCGATTTCGACATAGGCCACCTTCGCGGCCTGGATCAGGTACTTGCGGCCCTTCTCGTCCTCGAGGGTCAGCACACCGCCCGAACCGCTCAGCGCGCCGGATACCAGCGCCTCGACCTCCTCCGGGGTCTGCGAGCTGGCGATGACCAGTTCCCGCGGGCTATCCGAAATGCCGATCTTGACCTCCACGGCCAACCTCCTAGAGTCCAGATGGTGTCGCTGCCCAGGCTAGTGCAGCGAACGGGTCGGAGACGATGCGCCTGCCTGTGCTGTCAGCGAACAGCCGCCGGTCCCGACGGCCGTCGCGAGCGGCTCATCCCAGGCTCAGCACCCGCATCCGCTCGGCATGCGAGTTCTGCATCCGTTCGAACAGCGCCGCCACCCCGTTGAGGTCGCCGGTGGCGGTGAGCACCAGTTCGGTCAGCTCGTCGCGCTGGGCCATCACGTACTGCGCCTGGGTGATGGCCTCGCCGAGCAGCCGACGGCCCCACAGCGTGAGCCGGTCGCGCTCGGAGCGGCTGACGGTGACCGCCCGGCGCACCTCCTCGATGACGAATTCCGAGTGGTGGGTCTCGGCCAGCACATCGCGCACGACCGCGGCCACCTCCGGCGCCAGCGCATCGGCGAGCACCGCGTAGAAGTCGGCGGCGATACCGTCGCCGACATAGAACTTGACCATCGACTCGAGCCAGTTCGAGGGATCGGTCGAGGCGTGGTAGGCGTCCAGGGCCCGCACGAACGGCGCCATCGCGTCGAAGACGTCGACGCCGCGCCCCTGCAGCGCCCGCTCGAGCGTCTCGAAATGCTCCATCTCGGCCGCGGCCATCTTCGCCACCGCCACCTTGCCCCGCAGCGTGGGCGATAATTTCGCCTCTTCCGCCAGGCGGTAGAACGCGGAGATCTCACCGTAGGCGAGAACCGCGAACAGATCGGTGACACCGAGATGGTCGGCGGGGATTCGATGATCGGATTCGGTCGAAACACCCAGCGCGCCAGATGTGTTTGCACCCATGGCCACCACCCTAGTGGGTCGGCGCCCGGAGGGGGCGGCGGCGCGGCGCCGAAAAGAGTTCCCCCGCCGGCCGCGCTTCACACCGGCACGTCCGAACCGGCGGACAGCTGTCGCCGCCGCGCCGCCGGATCATGCCTGGTCGCCCAGAAATTTCTCCAGGTAGCCCCACGTGGTGTCGCGGGCGATCAGGATGCCCAGATGACTGCCGGGCGAGGTCTCGTATCGCACCTCGCGGGCGCCGGTCAGCGTTCGCTGCCCGTGCGCCACCGCCGCCGCGGGAGTGATCACGTCGTCGGTCCCGCCCACCAGCAGTACCGGCGCGGTGATCTCGGCCAGCTCGATCGGCCGGGCGCCGACGTGCACCACGCCCCTGCCGATGTCGTTGGCGAGCATGAACCGGCTCCACAGCTGGTTGTAGAAGCGGCCGGGGTAGCCGGGCAGGCGGGACTGGAACCGGTCGATCGTCTCCATCCGGGCCAGCGTCGCCGAATCGGTCAGATTGCCGGCCAGGAACATCGGCCGGCGCAATTCCCGCTCCCAGGCGGCGGCGCGGTAGGCCAGGCGGGTCAGCGGCGCCGGAACACCGCCGGCCGCCCGGACCAGGTTCGACACCGTGCGCCCGCCGTCGATGCGCGCCAGCGCGCGCACCTGCGGGACCCCGTTCACCCGGTTGTAGTCCAGCGGTGCGCCGACGGCGGTGACGGAGCGAATCGGCAAGGTCGCGTCGGCCGCGGCGGTGAGCAGCGACAGCACGCCGCCGAGGGACCAGCCGACCAGATCGACGGGAGCTCCGTCGCGATCGGCCGAGACGCGGCGCACCGCCTCGGGCAGAATGTCGTCGACCCAGTCCTCGAATCCCATGCGGCGGTCGGCGAAGCCGATCTCGCCGTAGTCGACCAGATAGGGGCGGCGGCCGATCTCCAGCAGGAAGCGGGCCATACTCTGGTCCGGGCGCAGGTCGAAGCACACCGCGGGGGCCGCCAGCGGCGGAACCATCAGCACCGCCGTGTCGTCGGCGGGCGGGGGCCCGGCGGGATCGACGTCGTAGCGTCGCAGCAGCCGGTGCGGTTCGTCCCAGAGCACCGTCGAGGGAGTGGGAACGGGCGCTTCGATGCCGTCGCCGAAGGTCAGCGCCCATGCGTTGCGGGCCGCGGCGCCCACGGTCTCTGCCAAGCTCACGGCGACCAATTTATCGTGTGACACACCGTCTCACATATGTGGGCTGGGCCACGCCCGGCCGGGACCGCCCGCGGAATCCGCTCGCACCGAGGGGAAAGCGGACATATCGAACCCGCGGCGCGCCTGTACATACTTCCGCGAAATCCTCGTTCTCATCGACCGCACAATTTCGCCGGTCACGACGAATTACCGTGTGCCGCAGCCGGACCGGACACCGAGCAGCCGCCCACGACAGCGGGAGCGAGGCGAAGAAAGCTATCACGCTACAATCTCTGTGGGCAACGGAAATTTTCGCTCGCACCGCCATATCCCGGCCGGCATATCGGGACCGGTGGTCGAGGCAGTGCGACAAGGGGTAACCGAAGCCCGCCGAAAATGTGCGCGCACCAGATCCGCGACCCCTTTGCGCCGCGCCCGGACAGCGATCCGGGTGGCGAGAGTGCAGGTGGAACCCGCCGGAAATGTGGTGGCCCGGAAATCCGGTCCCAATCCACCCTCGTGCGCGCTGGATGCGATCAACACGAGGAAGGCACGAATCCTGAGCAAGATCACCGTCGAACAAGAACCCGGGTTGGCGGACACGCTGCTGACAGCGGAACTCGACTCCACCCACACCACTCCGACATTCGCCGAATTGGGCGTTCGCCCCGAAATCGTGCGCGCTCTCGGCGAGATCGGAATCGAACACACATTCGCCATTCAGGAGTTGACCCTCCCCCTCGCGCTGGCCGGCGACGATCTGATCGGCCAGGCCCGCACCGGTATGGGTAAGACCTTCGGATTCGGCGTACCGCTGCTGCACCGAATTTCCACCGCCGATTCCGGCACCACGGCATTGGACGGCACGCCCCGCGCGCTCGTCATCGTGCCGACGCGGGAACTCTGCGTCCAGGTCACCCAGGATCTGGAGAACGCCGGCAAATACCTGAGCAATCAGCAGGGACGCCTGCGCGTCACCTCGATCTACGGCGGCCGCCCCTACGACGCGCAGATCGCCGCATTGCGCGAAGGGGTCGACGTCGTCGTCGGCACCCCGGGCCGTCTGCTGGATCTGGCCGAACAGCAGCATCTGATCCTGGGCAAGGTCGGCGTACTCGTGCTCGACGAGGCCGACGAAATGCTCGACCTGGGCTTCCTGCCCGATATCGAGCGCATTCTGTCGATGGTTCCCGAACAGCGACAGACCATGCTGTTCTCGGCGACCATGCCGGGCCCGATCATCACGCTGGCCCGCACGTTCCTGCACAAGCCCACGCATATCCGGGCCGAGGAACCCTCCGATTCCGCGGTGCACGACCGCACCGCGCAATTCGTCTACCGCGCCCACGCGCTGGACAAGAGCGAATTGGTCGCGCGCATCCTGCAGGCCGAGGCGCGCGGCGCGACCATGATCTTCACCCGCACCAAGCGCACCGCCCAGAAGGTCGCCGACGATCTGGCCGACCGCGGTTTCGCCGTCGGCGCGGTTCACGGCGATCTGGGTCAGATCGCGCGTGAGAAGGCGCTGGACAAATTCCGCAAAGGCAAGATCGACGTGCTGGTCGCGACCGATGTCGCCGCCCGCGGTATCGATATCGACGACGTCACCCACGTCGTCAACTACCAGTGCCCGGAGGACGAGAAGACCTACGTGCACCGCATCGGCCGCACCGGCCGGGCCGGGCGCACCGGTGTCGCGGTCACCCTGGTCGACTGGGACGAGCTGCATCGCTGGGAGAGCATCAATTCCGCGCTGAGCCTGGGCATGCCCGAGCCGGTGGAAACCTACTCGCGCTCCGAGCACCTGCGCAGCGATCTCGGCATTCCGGAGAACGCGACCGGAACCGTGCGGCGCGCACCCGCGCGCGAAACGGATGCGGTCGTGGTGGAGCGGGAGGCACGCCAGCCGCGCAAGCGCAATCGCCGCCGCACCCGCGGTGGTAAGGCGGTCGACGCACCCGAGGGCGCCACGGCCGAGTCTGCCGAGTCCGCGACGGACACCGCGGAAAGCGCTGCGGCGCAATCGGTTCCGGCCGAACAACCCGCGGGCGAAGCGGCCGAGGGCGACAAGCCGGCGCGGCGTCGTCGCCGCCGGCGCCGCAAGCCCGCCGCGGAGGGCGGCGACACCACCGGCGGTGACGTCTCGGCAGACGAGTCCGGTAGCGCGGCAACGGGTGGCGATCAGACTGCCGCATCGGCCTAGTCGCCGGATCGGTTAGTCTCGCTGACGTGCTCGCACCCGAGCGGCGGACGCGCGCCGACCTCTATGCCGCAGTCGCGATCGCCGTTGTCGTGGCGATCGCGGCCGCTGTCGCGTGGTCGACGAGCGACGCCCGCGGCACCGAATCCGATCCCGCGGCCCATCCGGCCTCGGTGGCGCCGGCGGCCGATCGGCTGCCGGACGCCCTCACCGAACGGTGGCAGGCACCCGACGGCGTCTCCGCGCGGGCGCTGACCTCCAGCGGCGTCGCCATCACCGGCGACGGCGGCACCGTCCGCGGTCTCGATGCGACCACCGGGCGAGAGCTCTGGAAATACCAGCGCGATCTGCCCCTGTGCGCGCTGGAGAGCCAGTTCGCCACCGTGATCGCCACCTACCGCGATCCGCGCGGGTGCAGCCAGACCACGATGCTCGGCGCGGAGGACGGGCGCCGGCGCACCGCGCGCAGCAGCTATATGGACTCGCAGGTCCGGCTGTCCACCGACGGCACCTATGTGCTGGCGCAGGGACCACGCCGGCTGGAGATGTGGCGTTCGGATCTGGTCCGCACCCTCGAATACGGCTACGTCGACGCGCAGGTGAACCCGCACACACAACCCCGGCACGGCTGCACGCTGCTGTCGGCGGCCTCGGGTGGCAGCCGCCTGGCCGTGCTGGAACGCTGCCCCGACGACGCCGCGGACCGGCTGACGGTGCTGAATCCGGCGCCGAAGGACGCCTCCGCCCCGGAGGAGTACGGCTCGCACGTCCTGACCGAACCCGGGGCGGCGGCCGGCAACGCCCGGGTGATCGCGGTCGCGGACAACCGGATCGCCCTGTATCTTCCCGGAACCGACGCCGCCCCACCGGAATTCGCGATCTACGACGCCAACGCGAATTCACTTGCGGTGCACCGTCTCTCCGCGCCGATCGCCGACAACAGCACGGTGACCCGACTCGGCTCGGCGTATTTCGTGTTCACCGGCAACAGCGTGATCGCCTTGAGCGCGAGCACCTTCGAGCCGCTGTGGACCGCACCGGACGCCCTGGGCGCGCCGGCGATGATGGCGGGCAACGTCCTGGTGCCGGTGGCCGACGGGATCGCGGCCCTCGATCCCGGCAGCGGCGCCCAGCAGAAGCGGATCCCGTTGCGGCGCAGCGACTACCACGGGGAGCCGATCTCACTGGCCGTGAGCGGTCCGGTGGTGCTGGAGTTGCGGGGCGGCCGGCTCTACGGAACCAGCTGAACCCTCGCGTCGATCCGTCCGGCCGGTCGCTCCCGCGGTGCGGCATGATCGGAATCATGAGTGCATCGGACAGGGACTATCGGCTGGTGCTGCTGCGGCACGGCGAGACCGCGTGGTCGGCGGCACGCAAACACACCGGGCGCACCGATATCGCGCTCACCGAACGCGGCGAAGCTCAGGCGCGAGCAGCCGGAAAGGTCCTCGCCGGTCTCGACCTCAGCGATCCGCTGGTGCTGACCAGCCCGAAGAAGCGTGCCGTGCACAGCGCCGAACTGGCCGGGCTGCCCGATCCGCGGATCGACGACGAACTGGTCGAATGGGATTACGGCGACTACGAGGGCCTGACCACCCCGCAGATCCGCGAAACCGCCCCCGGCTGGACCGTCTTCACCGGCGACGTACCGGGCGGCGAATCCGTCGACGCGGTCGGCGCGCGGGCCGACCGGGTGCTGGAATCGGTGGCGTCGGCGCTGCGCACCCGCGATGTGGTGCTGGTCGGGCACGGACATTTCTCCCGGGTGCTGATCGCGCGCTGGGCGGGTTTCCCGGCCCGGGAGGGACGGCGCTTCTTCCTGTCCACCGCCGCGATCAGCGTGCTCGGCCACGATCATCAGGCCGCCACGATTCTGGCGCACAATATCGTGCCGCCCGAGGCCGGCCGATGATCCGCCGCGCCACGCCCGAGGATGTGCCCGCCCTCGTCGAGCTGGTCTACGACCTCGCCGAATACGAGAAGGCACGCGACCAGTGCGCGCTGACGGCCGAGGACCTGCACGCCGCGCTGTTCGGTCCGGCGCCGGCGGTGTTCGCCCACGTCGCGACCGTCGATGCGCGGGTCGCCGGATGCGCGATCTGGTTCCTGAACTATTCGACCTGGACCGGTAAGCACGGCATCTACCTGGAAGATCTCTACGTCCGGCCCGAGGCGCGCGGTCGTGGCCTGGGCAAGGCGCTGCTCGCCGAGCTGGCCCGCGAGGCCGTGGCCCACGGCTACACCCGGGTGGATTGGTCGGTGCTGGACTGGAATACGCCCTCGATCGAGTTCTACCGCGGGCTGGGCGCGGTGGCACAGGACGAGTGGACCGGCTTCCGGCTCGCCGGTGACGCGCTCGCGCGGCTCGCCGATTCCGGAAATTCCTGAGAATTTCTCGCGCCGGTGTCGATTCCGCGGCGGGGTGCGCGTCGAAGAGTTGAATGGCTCGAAAGGCGGGCCACCTACTCGGAGGACGAAATCATGTCGCAGTATCTGATCCTCATCTATCAGGACGAGCGTGCCGCGGCCGAACCGGAGTCCGGCAGCGCGATGGCGGAGAGCCACCGGCAGTTCGGCGAGGACCACGCGGCGGCGCTGCGCGGCGGAAACGCGTTGCACCACAGTGACACCGCCACCAGTGTGCGGCCGGACGGCGCCGGCGACTTCGTGATCACCGACGGCCCGTTCGCCGAGACCAAGGAGCAGCTCGGCGGCTACTACCTGGTCGAGGCCGAGGACCTGGACGCCGCGATCGCCATCGCCCGGCGGGTGCCGATGGAATTCGGGGGCGTGGAAGTGCGCCCGATCCTCGAATTGAGCTGAGCCGCACCGTGCTCGACGGCTGCTCCGACCACGGCTCGACCGATCGCGGCGGCCCCGACCGGGTCGCCGCGGCGGTGGCCGACGCGCATCGCCGGGAGTGGGCGTTCGTACTGGCGGCGACCGTGCGGGTGACCCACGACCTCGAACTCGCCGAGGAATGCGTTCAGGACGCGTACGCCCAGGCGTTGATGCGATGGGCCGCGGACGGAATTCCGTCCCGGCCCGCGGCCTGGCTGACCACGGTGGCCCGCAACCGCGCACTCGATCTGCTACGCCGCCGGTCCACCGCGCGCCGGGCGTTGCCGCTGCTTATCGCGGACGAAAAGACCACCGAGACAGGTATTTTCGATGCGATCGACCCGTACGACCCACAGTTCCCCGACGACCGTCTGCGACTGATCTGCACCTGCTGCCATCCGGCACTGGCCCCGCAGACCCAGGTCGCGCTGACCCTGCGCCTGGTCTGCGGACTCACCACGGCCGAGGTCGCGCGCGCCTTCCTGGTGGCCGAGCCGACGATGGCCGCGCGGATCACCCGCGCCAAGAAGAAGATCGCCGCCGCCCGGATCCCCTACCGCGTGCCGGGCCCGGCGGAATTGCCCGAGCGCATCGAGGCCGTGCTGGCGGTGGTGCATCTGCTGTTCACCACCGGGCACACCGCACCGTCGGGCGAGAACCTCATCCGCCGCGATCTCACCGAACGCGCCCTCGATCTGGCGCGGATGCTGCACGGTCTGCTGCCCGAGGATCCGGAGATCGCCGGCCTGCTCGCCCTCCTGCTGCTCACCGACGCCCGCCGCGCGGCGCGGGTGACCCCCGAGGGCGCCATGGTCGCGCTGGCCGATCAGGACCGCGCGCGCTGGGACCGGGAGGAGATCGGGCAGGGCATCGCGCTGGTCCGCTTCGCACTGGAACGGCGGCCGGGCCGCTACGCGCTGCAGGCCGCGATCGCCGCCGTTCACGCCGAGGCGCCCAGTTACGACGCCACCGACTGGCAGGAGATCCGCGGGCTCTACGACGTCCTGAGCCGGATCTGGCCCTCGCCGGTGGTGGCGCTCAACCGGGCCGTCGCGATCGGGATGGCCGGCGATCCCGCCGCCGGTTTCGCCGCGCTCGACGCACTCGCCGCCGAACCGCAGCTGGCCGGGTACAGCTATCTCCCCGCCGCCCGCGCGCACTTCCTCGCCGAACTCGGGCGGCTCGACGAGGCCCGGCTAGCCTACTCCGAGGCCCTGTTGCTGACCGAGAATGCGGCCGAGCGCGAATTTCTCGACCGCCGCCTGGCCGACCTCGACCGATAGGGTGGACCGATGGAGGTCACCGTTCGTCCCGTGACGGAATCCGAAGTGCCGGAACTGGCCCGGGTACTGGGTCTGGCCTTCGACGACGATCCGATCATGCAGTGGTGCCTACCGGCCGACCGCACCCGGCCCGCCCGCGCGGCGACCATGTTCGGCGCGCTGATCCGGCATCTGTACCTGGCGCACGGGGCGGTCGACGCGGCCTTCGACGAATCGGGCCGGATCGTCGGGGGCGCGGTGTGGTCGCCCCCCGGGCAGTGGGATTCGTCCGGTGGCGATCAACTGCGGATGCTGCCCGCATTGGCACGTGCGTTCCGATTGCGACTGCTCGCCGTCGGGCGGATGTCGGACCGGATGAGCAAGGCGCATCCGCACGAACCGCATTGGTATCTCGCCATCGTCGGCACCGATCCCGCGGTCCGCGGCAAGGGGTACGGGCACGCCCTGCTGGGGCCGCGGCTGGCGCACTGTGACGAAACCGGCGCGCCCGCCTACCTGGAATCCAGCAAGTTCGCCAATATCGCCTATTACGAGCGCTACGGCTTCGATCTGCGCGGCGAACTCGACGCCACGGGTGGCGGACCGCTGCTGTGGCCGATGTGGCGTCAGTCGGCGACGTCGTAGGCCTGGGCCATCCAGCGCACCGACGGCGGCGAGAAGATCAAGCCGAGGGTGACGAGGGCGACCAGCCCGACCGGGATGCCCAGTTCGAACCGATGCGAGCTGAGCATGTACCACGCGGCGGGCAGCAACAGCACCTGCGCGATCACCACGATGGCCCGGCCCCAGCGCTTACCGCGCAGCAGGCCGATACCGGCGGCCAGCACCGCGCCGGCCAGGATCACGAACCAGGCGGCGGTGCCGTACGCCGATTTCGCGGAGGTGTCGGCCGACGTGATGCCCTGCACCACGAGCACGATCGCGATGATCACCCCGATCAGGCCCTCGAGCGCGGCCAGCGCACCCGCGCCGCGCACCGTGCCGGGAGTCGGGTCGGCCGCGCCGCCGGTGGTGCCGCCGGTGCTCTCACTGTCCGCGTTCTGCTTCGCCACCTGCCCAGCGTAGAACCGCGCGAACCGGGCCTCGCACGCGTGGTCGCCTCCGCGGGATCCGGTGGCGATCGCTCAGTAGGCTGCTGAGGGTGCGGACGCTGTTGATCGTGAATCCGAATGCCACCTCGACCACTCCGGCCACGCGGGATCTGCTCGCCCACGCGCTGGAGAGCCGCACCCAGCTCATCGTGGCCCACACCCAGCATCGCGGCCACGCCGCCGAATTGGCGCAGTGGGCGACCGATGCCGAGATGGACCTGATCGTGGTGCACGGCGGCGACGGCACGGTCAACGAGACCGTCAACGGATTTCTCCCCCTGCCGAAACAGGCCACGTCCGGGCCGGACTCGGCCGGCGCCGCGGAATCGGCCGCCGCGCAACGTTCGGGCACCTGGATCCCGCGACTGGGCGTGATCCCCGGCGGCTCGGCGAACGTGTTCGCGCGCTCGCTGGGTATCGAAGCGGATCCGGTGGCCGCGACCAATCAGCTCATCGATCTGCTCTCGCTCGACAACAGCGAGGCGCATGCCGGCGATCGCCGGATCGGCCTGATGGTCGCCGACGGCCGCTGGTGCGCGTTCAGCGCGGGCGTCGGGCTGGACGCCGACGTGTGCGAGGCGATCGATCGCAGCCGCGCCGCGGGCCACGCCGCCACCCCGGCCCGTTATCTGCGCACCACGGTCCGGCAATTCTTCCGGGCCAAGCGGCGCGAGCCCGCGATCACCGTGCGTGTTCCCGGACGCGAACCGGTGCCGGGCGTGCATTACGCCTTCGTGACGAACACCAGCCCGTGGACGTATCTGGACAACACCCCGGTGCGCACCAATCCCGGAACGACGTTCGAACGCGGACTGGGTGTGTTTGCGATGCGGACGATGAGGGTATTGCCGACACTGTCGGTCGCCAGGCAACTCCTGGCTTCCGACGGAGATCCGAAGGCCCGCAATTTGTTTCGCGTCGACGATGTATCTTCGGTGCGAATCGAGGCCGACGACGAGGTCGGTCTGCAAATCGATGGCGACTTCATCGGCCGGCGCAACGTGGTGGATTTCACCTCGGTGCCGGAGGTGCTCGAAGTAGTCGCTCCCAAGCCGGAATCCAGCCGACACAACTGAGAAACATCGCAGTTGTGCTGCGGAAACCAGCGCAAGCGAGTACAAAGGACTCCGCAGGCCCGGCTTTTCAGGGCTTTAGAGCGTGAGCTTCCCCACGGTGCACCCGAAGGCTATTGACATCTACGGTGTTCGTGAAAGCATTCACAAGCAACCGTGCGGAAACATTCGAGACGCACAAGTGAACGGACCACAAACCAGCGGCGCCTTGCGGCGCCCATGCAAAGGAGCAGAGGAATGGACTGGCGCCACAAGGCCATCTGTCGCGACGAGGACCCCGAGCTGTTCTTCCCGGTGGGTAACAGTGGTCCGGCGCTCGCGCAGATTGCCGATGCCAAGCTGGTCTGCGCCCGCTGCCCCGTGACCGCCGACTGCCTGTCCTGGGCCCTGTCCTCCGGACAGGATGCCGGCGTGTGGGGTGGTATGAGCGAAGACGAACGCCGGGCGCTGAAGCGGCGCAACGCCCGCACCCGCACTCGCAGCGTCGTCTGAGACGCGCGGCGTTACCGGCTCGTAGTAAACCGCACAACCTCGACCGGTAACGCATTTCGGCCCGGCACCGGAAAGGTGCCGGGCTTCACTGTTTTTGTTGCCGGATTGTTTTCCCGCCCTATTTCACATAACCGTCCGACGGCGATTCGGACTTATCCGATTTCCGCGAGTGGCGGTGCTTGCGCGGGACGCTTTCAGCGTGAGTTGCGACGGCCCAGCGGCACCCGCAGCACCGCGTCGGTGCCGATATCGGCGCCCGGATGCAAACCGATCGAGCCCCCGAGTTCCGCGGTGACCAGAGTGCGCACGATCTGCAATCCCAGCCGATCGGAACCCTCCAGGCTGAATCCCTCCGGCAACCCGCGCCCGTCGTCGCTGATGATGACGTCCAGCCAGCGCGCCGAACGCTCGGAACGTATTGTGACAGTTCCGTTTTCGCCGGCATCGAAGGCGTGCTCGATGGCGTTCTGCACCAATTCGGTCAACACCATCACCAACGGGGTCGCGCGTTCGGCGGAGAAAACTCCCAGCGAACCGTCGCGGCGGACCTTGATGCGGGCGGTGTGCACGGTCGCCACATCGGCCATGATCGGCAGCAGGCGATCCACCACCTCGTCGAGGTCGACCTCCTCGTCCACCGACATCGACAGCATTTCGTGCACGGAGGCGATGGAGGTGACGCGGCGCACCGATTCGGTGAGCGCCACCCGGGCCTCCTCGTTCTCGGTGCGGCGGGCCTGCAGGCGCAGCAGCGCGGCGACGGTCTGCAGGTTGTTCTTCACCCGGTGATGGATCTCGCGGATGGTGGCGTCCTTGGACAGCAGCGCCCGGTCGCGGCGCTTGACCTCCGTGACATCGCGGACCAGCACCGCGGCCCCCGCCAGTTCACCGTGCGGGCGCAGCACCAGCGTGCGCAGCAGCACCGTCGCACCGCGGGCCTCGACCTCCATCCGCCGCCCCGATTTGCCGGCCAGCGCGGCCTGGATGTCGCTGACGACCTCCTGCGCGTCGAACGGATCGGTGATCAGGGAACGGGTCGACTGGGCCAGATCCTGTCCGGCCAATTCGCTCTGCAGGCCCATGCGGTGATACGCCGACAGCGCGTTCGGGCTGGCGTAGACGACCGACCCGTCGGTGTCGAGACGGATGAAGCCGTCCCCGGCGCGCGGACTGGAATGTGAGCCGGTGCGGTCCTCCAGCGTCGGGAAGGTGCCGTCGGCGATCATCTGGCACAGATCGTCGGCGCAGCTCATATAGGCGTGTTCGAGGCTGCCGCGGACCTTCGAGCGCTGCATATCGGTATCGCGGCCCAGCACGGCGATGACGTCGGTGCCGCAGCGCACCGGAATACCCTCGCGGATGACTCGTGCGGGGGTCGGGTGGTAGACGCCGGCGGATTCGCCGTCACCCTCCACACGCACGATCTCGCCCGAGCTCAGGGCCTGGAAGATCTGCGGATGATCCTGGCGGGAGGCCAGCGACCCGACCAGATCGTCGGGCTGAACCGTCGGGGCGGTCGTGGGCCGGCACTGGGCGACGCACACCACATCGGCACCGTCGGTCACCGGGCCGATGCCGACCCACAGTTGCAGATCGGCGAACGACAGATCGGCCAGCAGCTGCCAATCCCCCACTACGCGCTGCAGATGATCCACCGCCGCACCGGGGAGATCGGTGTGTTCGGCGAGCAGATCACTAAGAGTGGACACGGGAACAAAGGCTACGGCACGCGCCCGCGGGCCGAAGTCGTGTCGCGGCCGAAGCTACGAGATGACGGCGATCAGATCGCCCTTCTGGAGGACATCGCCGGGTTTCACATTGATCGAGGCCACGGTTCCGTCCGACTCGGCCACCACCGGGATCTCCATCTTCATCGATTCCAGCAGGACCAGGGTGTCACCCTCATGCACCGCCGCACCCTCCTGCGCGACGATCTGGAAGACGGTCGACACCATCTCCGCGAGCACTTCCTCAGCCATGACACCCTTCCGGTCGATCGGCCCGTATCCGCTGACGGTACAGCCAACCACATCCGTACCGAGAGCGTTCGATCGCTCGAAAGATACCGGGCCGTAGGCGCTGTCGCGCCGGCTATGCGGTGGCGCTCACCGTGACCCAGGTGTTGTTGACCGCGGCCGTGCCGGACAGCGGGTCGACCAGCGCCGGGTCGTGGAGGAGGTTGACATTGGCGCCCGGGAGGGAGGCGGCGACCCGCCAGCCCACGCCGGGTTCACGGTGGCCCCAGCCGTGCGGGATCGCGACCGTGCCGGGGCGGATATCGTCGCCGACCTCGAGGGTCACCACGATCGAACCGCTCGGCGAGGAGACCGTGACCGGTTCGCCGTCGGTCAGCCCGCGCGCGCCGGCGTCGACGGGATGCATGAGCACGGTGCAGCGATCGCGGCCCTTCACCATGGCCGGGACGTTGTGCAACCAGGAGTTGTTGCTGCGCAGGTGGCGCCGGCCGATCAGGCGCAGATCGTATCCGTCGGCCGCGGTGCGCGGCGTGGCCGGCAGATCGGCGAGCAGCTTCGCCACCTCGGCACAGAAGTCCTGCGGCGCCAGCCGGACCTTGCGGTCGCGAGTGCCGATCAGCGTGCGCAGGCGCGGGCGCAGCGGTCCGAGATCCACACCGCCCACGGAAGCGCGCAGCTTGGTGATCGTCAGGCCCGCCCGTCCGCGGCGCAGCACGCCGTACGGACCGGCCGCGATGCCCAGGGCCGCCAACCGCAGGGGCGAGAGTCGTTCGAATACCGCGTTGAGCGCCTTGCCCGTGAGGCGTCGCGCGGGCAGCGGCACCACCTCGGTGACCAGCCGGGCCATGATCTGCCAGTCCTCTAGCCCGTCGGCCGGCGGCTCGAAAACCTTGGCGTCGTAGCGCAGGTTGTTGCGCACACTGAAGACCGGGAACAGCAGATTGACGTCCTCGCGCTCGAGCTGGGACACCGGCGGCAGGATGATGTCGGCGTGCCGAGTGGTCTCGGTGACGTACATGTCCACGGCCACAAAGAAATCCAGCGATTCCAGCGCCGCGTCGAGGCGCCCGCGCTGCGGCGTCGACAGCACCGGATTGCCGGCGTAGGTGACCATCGCCCGGATCTGCCCGCGGCCCTCGGTGAGAATTTCGTCGGCCAGCGCCGCCACCGGCAGTTCGGATCGGAAGGACTTGTAGCGGCCCGAGCGATCGGTCCACGCCCCGTGCCCCATCGGCAGGTATTTGGCGTACCGGGCGGCGTCGACCGGCGCGGTCGCGAACATCTGGCCGCCCGCCCGGTCCAGATTGCCGGTCACCGCGTTGATCGTGTTCACCAGCCAGTGCGTGAGCGTGCCGGTCACCTGCTGACACACCCCGATCCGCGCGTAGAGCACGGCCGAGCGGGCCGCGGCATGGTCGCGGGCGAAACCGCGGATGGTCTCGGCGTCGACACCGGCGTGCGGGGCCGCGAGTTCGGGAGTGCACTGCGCGACGGTCTCGCGCAGCTCGTCCCAGCCCGTGCAGCGCGCGCGCACCGCCCGCTCGTCGCACAGCTTCTCGTCGATCAGCACATGGAGCACGGCCAGCAGCAGGTAGACGTCACCACCGGGGACGACCGCGATGTGCTGGTCGGCCAGCCGCGCGGTCTCGGTGCGGCGTGGATCGATCACCACGACCGTGCCGCCGCGCTCCCGCACCCGCTTGATGCGCTGTTTGGCGTTCGGCATGGTGGTCACCGACCCGTTCGACACGGCCGGATTGGCCCCCAGGATCACCAGCCGGTCGGTGCGATCGATATCGGCGACCGGCATGAGGACATTGGATCCGAACATCCGCCAGGCCGCGAACTCCTGCGGGAACTGATCGATCGACGAGGCGGAGAAGAAGTTGCGGGTCAGCAGCGCCACCCGCAGCAGCACGCCGTACAGCACCGAAGAACTATGTGCCGCAGGGTTTCCCAGATACATGCCGATCGCGCTCGGACCGTGTTCGGAGCGGATCTCGCGCAGCCGCTGCCCGATCTCCCGGAACGCCTCGTCCCATCCGATCGGCTCGAACCGATCGCCGACTCGGCGTACCGGTGTGCGAAGCCGGTCCGGGTCGTGGTGCAGTGCACCCATCGCCGTGGCCTTGGGACAGATATATCCCTGGGACAGCACATCGTCGGGATCTCCCTCGATCCGGACGACGCGGTCGTCCTCGACGGTGACCCGGATTCCGCAGTGCGCCTCACACAGGGTGCACTGCCGAGAAACAATGCGAGTATCCATGGCACATCCTCTCAGCGCGGCATCTCGCAGCGTACCGGCGCCCGCGGCATCGGTACAGCCCCGCCGGATCGGCGCTACCGCCCGCGGATCTCGTAGAGCAGGGTGCGGCCGTCGCGGACGACCGTGCGCACGGATTGCCGGTAGGTCGTGTGACCGCCGTCCGGCCGGTATTCCTCGATATCCACATCGAACAGCTCCGGCTCGCGCGTGGTGATGTGGACGCAGTACGTGGTCCCGACCGGGATCACGGTGTCGATCGCCTGCTGCAGCCCCACAGCGGGAGCGACGTTGACGGTATCCGGCGCGACGAAGGCCTGGGCGCGCTCGCCGCTGCGCTCGGTGTAGTACGAATATTCGAATCCCAGAATCGAATTCGGCCCATCGGTGACGCCACCGGCCCCGTTGCCCACCACGATGCCGTCGTGCGCCTCCGCTGGGCAGGCCGGAGTCTGTGGCCCAGAAGCGGGGGCGGACGTTTCGGCTGAGCCGGCCGGAGCGGAGGTCGTCGAGGTCACGATCGCGGCGGCGGTACCCGGCTCCTTTCGCGTGGCCGTGACGGCCAGCGCGATTCCGCCACCGGCCAGCGCGAGCACGACGACTGCAGCCGATGCGGCGATCCACCATTTGCGGCCCCGGGGCCGGCGCGGCGGACGCGTGGCCGGGCCCAGTGCGAGCTGGATGGCATCGGGATCGATCGCCCATTCCGGCGACTCGGGCGGGCGCCGGACGATCCGCGGCGGCGAGGCCGCGGGACGCGAATCGCGCAACGGAGGCGGCTGCGGCGGGCGGGGCGGCGAATACCAATCGGCGGAGCCCACCGGCGGCCCGAACGGTTGCGGCGCGTGCCCGGGCGGCCGGTTGGATTCAGAACTCATCACATCCCTCACGCCCGCTGCTGTCCCGCGGGGAAGACGATGCCAGCACTTGCCCCGGCGCACAACCGGAAGCCGCTCCCAGCAGTGGGAGGCACTACTTGCAATTCACGAGCGATCTTGGCTATCGAACCGACTCGGGCGCGCTCGCGGCAATCATGCGGATAACGCATCGGCTATGACACTGCCGGACCGAAATAATGCGCGATAGCTATTACCGTACGGAAGGGTGCGGACGACTCGGTGGCGCCGCCGGAATCTGCGCCGGCGGTCGCGGTCCCGGTTCGACGGAGTTCTCGCCATTCATCGCGGCGGTTGCGGGCATTATTCGAAGCCCGCGCATCACCGCGTCGGATATGCCGACCACCACCGCCGTCTCGGTCGACGCGACGGTAGTATCCGCCGCAGAAAGAATTGTGCGGACCTATTCTCCATCGCCCGCGCAATGTCCGGTCAGGAGTAATTCATGACGACGAAAACGAGCCGCGATACGAGCAGCGCTCCGCACGTCACCGCCGAACAGCTGAGTCCGCGCGATGCGGTATTCGTCTACGACGAGTTCGAGCGGCATCCGTCGAATATCGTCGCCGCCTATGTGTTCGCCGGCGCGACGGACGCGGCCGGATCGGATGGACGAGCGGTGAGCCGGGCACAGGTGCGGGCCTGGATGCGGGAGCGGCTCGGCTACGCACCGCTGTTCCACCGCCGGCTCGAACGCGTACCGGGCGATGTCGACCTGCCGTACTGGGTCCCCGACTCGGGCTTCGACATCGACCATCACGTGACGATCGAGGAACGTGCGTCGTGGCCCTGGGACGAGGTGCGCGGTCGCTTGGCCGAGATCGCCGTGGCCCGTATGGATCTCACCCGTCCGCCGTGGGAACTGCACCTCTTCGACCGCGTACACGGCTTTCCCGAGACCACCGAGCCGGTGACGATCGTGGTGCTGAAGTTCCATCACAGCGTCGGCGACGGTGTGGCCACCCGCGAACTCGAGCGGAAACTGTTCGGCGCCGCGGACACTCATCCGCCGCTCCCCACGATCGATCGCCGCTGGTCGCAGCCCTCCGCGCTGCTGCGCGCCGCCGCCGTCACGCCGTATCGGTTCGCACGTTTCGTCTCCGGCGTGGCCCGCACGCGGGCGGCGGCCCGCACGGTCCAGGCGGAGGTCGCGGAAAACGCGCTCCGCGAACCGATTCCGCTGCGCCCCGCCACCCGCTTCAATCGCCGCATCGGCGCGACACCCGCCTTCGATCTCGTCACCCTGCCGCTCGCACAGGTCAGGGCGGCGAAAGCGGCCTCCGCCGAGCGCATTACGGTCAACGACCTGCTGTTGGCCGTCGTCTCGGGCGCGCTCTCGGCCTATCTCACCGAGCAGAGCGAAACCCCGTCCGCGTCCTTGAGCGCGATGGTGCCGATCTCGATGCGCGGACTCGCCCGGTGGAATTCGGCGAATCAGCTGTGTCAGATGTCGGTGGACCTGCACACCGATCTCACCGATCCGCTGGAACGGCTGCGCGCGATCCGGCAATCGGCCCAGGACGAGAAGCGGCGCTGGGCCGACCCGGCGGTGATCGTGCGCGAGAGCCGGATGCAGACCTCACCCGCCTGGCTGTTGCGACTGGCCGGATGGGCTCGCGCGCAGCGGGTTTTCGACAACGTCGACACAGTGCCGCTGTCCAACACCACCATCAGCAATGTGCCGCCGGTCGCGGACCGGCTGGAATTTCTCGGCGCACCGGTGATCAGCGCCTTCGGCGTCCTCCCGATCATGGACGGCGACGGCCTGCGGCATCTGATCACCTCCCAGGGCGATCAGGTGGTGATCGCGGTCAGCTCCGATACCGGCATGCTCCCGGATCCGGCGCGGTACGGCGAACTGCTGCTGCGCTCGTTCCGCGAACTGAGTGAACGGCTCACGACACAGGGGTGATGGCCGCGCGGCGGCGCGGAGCGGCTCAGTTCGCGCCGATGGCCGCGGCCATCATCGGCCACGATTTGTGCAGGTCGTCCTGCCAATAGCCCCACGAGTGGGTTCCCGCCGGGTGGAAGTTGTAGGTGATGTCCGTGCGTCCGAGTTCCCGGGTGCGCTCGGCGAGTTTGGCCGTGCAGTAGTTCGCCGCCGATTCGATACCGCCGCCGAGGAGAACCTGATTCGCCAAAACCCCGGTGTCGGCCCGCACGCTCGGGTCGGCGAGACTGTCGTGGCGGCCGGGAAGTCCGCTGGCACTGGAGATGTACATCGGAATTCGCGGCAGCCGGTCAGCGTGCAGATAGGGGTCGTGCGCCTTCCAGCCCTCACCACCGACCGGTCCCCACATATTCGTCGCATCGCCCTTGCCCAGGCTGATCACCAGGCTGACGAACGACTGGCCGATCGGATCGCTGGTCATCGCACAACCGCTGTACGCGGAGACGCTCCGATAGAGCGCGGGCGCCTCGATCGCCAGATCCAGCACCGAGGTACCGGCCATCGAGATGCCGGCCAGCGCATTGGCGCCGGTGGTGCCGAAGGCCGAATCGATCACGGGCGGAAGCTCTTCGGTGAGGAAAGTGGCCCACATGTTCCGGCCGTTGTTCTTCAACTTCTTCGCCAGGCCGGGGTCGTCGCGCTGCCAGTCGGTGTAGTAACTGAACGCGCCCTCCATCGGAATCACCACGTTGACGTTCTTGTCGGCGAAGAAGTCCGCGGCATCGGTCTGCGCCAGCCAGGTCGCGGCGTCCTCGCCACCGCCGGCGCCGTTGAGCAGATACAGCGTGGGCGCCGGGGTACCGGCGTCCTTCGCACGCAGCACTTGCAGCGGGATGTCGCGATCCATCGACGGTGAGTGGACGCTGATCTGGAGTACACCTCCAGGACCTGTGGTTTCGCTGACGACGTGCGCCGCCGGCGCGGCCGAGACGGTCGGTGCGACCGACGTCCACAGCAGGGCGGCCGCGCCGAGATATGCCACCAGACAGGCGATCGCGCGCACCACGCCGCTCCTCGTACCGCTCGACACCACTACCACCTCTACACACCACTGTGGGGGCGCACCCGGTTCGAGTGAGCCCCCACAATCGACAACTGGACTACTTTCCGGCGGCCGGGGTACCACCGCTGAGGGTGATGAGCGCATTCACGATGGTGGTTCCGACGGAACCGGCGCTCTGTGAGCCCATTCCCAGAATGTCGATGAGCGATCCCATTTCTTTCTCCTAAATATCCGTGCATCGAGTCACCGCGCGCAACTCGATGAATACGAGCGGTTACGCCGAATTACTTGACGATGCTTCCGAGCGAGCCGAGGAAGGTCTCCCACAGTCCGTCTCCCGCAACTGCGGAGCCCAGGGCCGGAATCAACGCGGTAAGCAAGTCGCCCATCGAACCCATCGATGAATCTCCTTTGTGAGCGTGTTCAATCGCCTCTCAGTCGCCGGAATCACGCCTGAGAGTTATCAGTCACGGCCGGTACCGGTTAGTGACCGAGGCAACATATCAAGCGTCCACTTTTCAAGCAAGCACCTCCTCTAAAACCGGAAGCAGCCTTCCCGCTCGTTTGTAGCTAACTTTCGGCAACTTCCGGCCGGAATCGGTTACACCGAACCGGACCAGGGTCCGCGGCGCGAACCGCCCACCGCCCGGCGAGTTACCTTGCTCGACAACACGTTTCACTTCCGGCCGGAAGTTTCACCTCACGCGGAACCGGGTAGGGAATTGTGCACGCACCACATCGCCCGACGGGCTCGACAGCTCTTCGAGACCCTTCGTTTCGCTAGGAAATTTTTTTCGAAACCTCGCCGGAGACCCGTCACACCCGGGAATCGGGCTCATAACGCTGCGCGAGACCGGTGATCCCGGCCGCGCGGACGGTGTGCGATGATCATGGCGAACAGCTCGGACGGCCGGCCGCTTCCTCGTCGCGGAGGCCAAAGTTGTTCTCTCCATGAGCTTTTCCTGGTCAACAGACCGAGTGCTAGTGCTCGACCCTCACCGATGCCTGCCCGGCCGAACGCTGTCCACAGCTGCGTCGTCGCCCTGGGTTTGCCGCGCCGTTACGCCGTGTCGACTCGTCATGTCTCCGGCCTGCCCGCGGAGCCGCATCGGCTGTACGTCGGATTTCGATCGACCATCGAAAGGACTTTGGCACGTGACATATTCGGATTCGGCGCAGGCCGCGGACGCGATCCTCGAACTGACCGACGACTTCTACCAGGACCCGCACGCGGTCTACCGGGAACTCCGGGCCCGCGGTCCGATCCATCGCATCCGGCTGGACGGGGTGGTGGGCTGGTTGGTGGTCGATCACGAGGTCGCCAAGCAGGCCTTCCTCGAGCCCGGCATCAGCAAGAAGATCGGGTCACCGGAGGGGCAGGCCGTGCTCGCGCGGAACGGCGCGGTCGACCGGTTCAACGGCGCGATCAACGACAACATGCTGTTCGCGGATCCGCCGCAGCACACCCGCCTGCGCAAACTCGTGACGAAGGCTTTCACCGGCCGCGCCGTCCGGGAGCTGGGTCCCCGCATCACCACCATCGCGGACGAACTGCTCGCGGAGATCGGCACCCGCGATCGGGCCGACCTGCTGGACGCCTATGCCTTTCCCCTACCGGTCGCGGTGATCTGCGAACTGCTGGGAGTACCGGACGACGACAAGCACGACTTCCGCGCGTGGACAGCGGTGGTCGTCAACGATTCCGCGCCGATCGAGGAGCGCACCACCGCGGGCATCAGCTTCTTCAGCTATATGACGAAGCTGATCGCCGCACGCACCGACAGCCCCGGAGACGATCTGCTCTCGGAACTGATCATCGCCAAGGAGGACGGTGACCAGCTGGACCAGAGCGAGCTGATCTCGATGTTGTTGCTCCTGCTGGCGGCCGGGCACGAAACCACGGTCAATCTGATCGGCAATGCGGTCTACGAGATGCTGCGGAATCCGCGCATCGCCGAGCGGCTGCGGGCCGAGCCGGAAACTGTTCCGGCCTACGTCGAGGAAATTCTGCGCAGCCAGGGGCCGGTGCACCTGGCCACCGCGCGCTACACCACCCGGCCGATCGTGCTGGGCGGCCGGGAGATAGGCGCCGGCGAATTCATCCTGATCTCGCTCGCGGCCGCCGACCGCGATCCGGACCGCTTCACCCACCCGGATCGGGTCGACGTCGATCGTGCGGACAATCGGCATATCGCATTCGGGCACGGCATCCACTTCTGTCTCGGCGCCGCACTGGCCCGGACGGAGGCCACCATCGCGATCAACCGGCTGCTCGACCGGATTCCGGAGCTGTCCCTCGACCCCGAGTACGGGGAACCGATCTGGCGTAGGAGTCTGCTGATTCGCGGGCTCACGGCGCTGCCGGTGAGCATGGTGCCGGCGAACGAGCCGGAGTTGGAGTTCTCGGCGGTGTGATCGGCGGATGACGCCGGGCGGCCGGTCGGCCGCCCGGCGTGCGCCTCACCGTCGTCGCACCACGATCACCGGGCATTCGGACGACTGCAACAGGGCATGGCCGGTCGAACCGAGCAGCATTCCGGTGAATCCGCCGCGGCCGTGGCTGCCGACCACCACCAGCTGGGAATGTTCGGATTCGGCGAGCAGCGCCCGAGCCGGCCGATCGGCCCAGACCACCGGCCGCACATCGACATCCGGATACTGTTCCCGCCATCCGGCCAGACTCTCCGAGAGAGCGGCGCGCTCCGATTCGCGCACTGTGTCCCAGCCGGCCACCGCGACCTCGGGCAGGCTGATATCGCTCCACGTATGCACGGCGATCAGCGGCACCTTCCGCCGCGACGCCTCGTCGAAGGCGACGCCGATCGCGGGTTCACTGTTCTCGGTGCCGTCGACGCCGACCACCACCGGCTTCGCCGCGGTCACCATGTCGGTCGCGGAATTTCCGGGAATCACCGCGACCGGGCAGTGTGCCCGCTGCACCACCGCCGAACTCACCGAACCGAGCAGCGCCCGCCGGACGGCGCCGCGCCCGCGACTGCCGACGACCACGCGGTAGGCCCGTTCCGACCGTTTGATCAGGGTCGGGATGATCGGATCGAACACCAGCTCGGCATTGATCTCCAGCGGCCCCTCGACCAATCCGGCGATCCGGCGCGCCTCGGCGACGATGCGCTCGCCGTCCTCGCGCACCCAATCGGCGCCACCGGTCCATACTTCCGAGCCGAAACCGGTCGGAAGCGTGGCCGAGGTGACGATGTCCAGACGCCGCCCGTGCATGACGGCATCGACCGCGGCCCAGGCCACCGCCTGATAGGAGATCTCCGAGCCGTCGACGCCGACCACGATGGGCCGGTCGGGTTCGTCGGCGGTATGCGCGTCAGCTGATTCCGTCATAGTGGCTCCACTTCGTCTCGGCGAGCGGTATCCGCGCCGAGATTACCGGGGAGAGCGGGAGGCAGCATCGTTCGTTCCGAATGAACGGCGGATTCGCGGGCGCACAGGCTGATGGGATCACGCCGTCGCAGGCATCGAGTACCGTCAACTCAGCAATTTTTCAGCGCACAGCGTCGCGCTTCCCGCCACGACCGCCGAACCGGCGAGTTGCGCGCAGGTATCGATATGCAGACAAGTTGAGCCACAATGATTCCGGCGCGGTGGTCGGCCGTCACACGGCACGGATATGTTGGACCCATGTCTCGCGATTCCACACCGACCAAGATCGCCCGCAATCGCCGGGCACGACACGGTCCGCTGGTGGTCGTCGCGGCATTGGCCTCGATCGCGGCCGCGACCGTCGGCGCGTCGGCGGACCCCACCGGCGCGACGGCCGTACCGGAGGGGCAGGCGTTCTACGACGCACCCGCCGAGGCGATCGCCGGACCGCACGGCTCGGTGATCCGGGCCCGCAGTATCACCGGTGATCCGGGCCTGCCCGGGGCGCGGAATCTGCTCGTTCTCTATCGCTCGGTGGATCTGCAGGGCCATCCGGTCGCCGTCTCGGGAACCCTGGCGGTGCCCGGCGGCACACCACCACCGGACGGTTGGCCGCTCATCTCGTGGGCGCACGGCACCACCGGGGTGGCCGATATCTGCGCACCCTCGCGCGACACCGGTCCCGACTACCCCGACCACGACTACACCGCGCAGGTGCGCGACGTACAGCAGCGCTGGCTCGCGGCCGGATACGCGGTGGCACAGACCGATTATCAAGGGCTCGGCACCCCGGGCCCGCACGGGTACCTGATCGGCACCACCGAGGCCCGCGCCGTGGCCGATATGGCCCTGGCCGCCCGTGAACTCGACGCATCGATCGGCACGCGGTGGGCGGCGATCGGCCACTCACAGGGCGGCCAGGCGGCCGTCTTCACCGATGCGCAGGCCCGCGCCTGGGCGCCCGGACTCGATCTGCGCGGTGTGGTGGCACTCGCCCCGGCATCGCAGGTGGAATTCGGCATCGGAGCGCAGCGGGTGGTGAGCACGGTCGGGGCGGGTGAAGTCCTCGCCGGCACGCTCGGCAACTCGAATGCGTTCCTGCCGTTGCTGATTCGCGGCGCGCAGACCGCCGAGAACATCGATCCGTCCCGCTTCCTGACCCCGCGCGCACTGAGCCTGCTGCCCGAGGCCGACACCGGATGCCTCGGCTCCTTGCGCGCACCGGACAGCTGGGGCGGCCTGCCCGCCGATGCGGCGTTCAGCCCGCTCGGCGACGCCGCACCCCTGCTCCGCGTACTGACCGACAACGACCCCAGCACCCAGCGCGTCGACGTACCGCTGCTGGTGTTGCAGGGCAGCGCCGACACGACGGTGCCCCCGCGCGCGACGGATGCGATGGTCGCCCGCTTGCGCCTGGCCGATCAGCAGGTCACCTATCGGACCTACCCCGGCGTCGACCACCGCGGCATCCTGCAGGCATCACTTCCCGACGCCCTCGCCTGGGTCGACGCGCGCTTCACCTCCTGAACCCGCACGCGAATTCGGCTCGGCTCCACGTCGTTCGGACACCCGAGCCGTCGCCACCGTCTATTTCCCGGCGTACATCTCTCGCATGTTCTTTCCCATGAGGGCGACGGCTGTCCTGCGCGGCAGAATTCGGGACAGCAGTGTGCCGTTGAAGCGGTTGGCCCGGCCGGGAATCACCGAGGGTTGTCTGCCGAGTGCGGCCAGGCCCGCGGCGACCACCGGGGCGACCGGCATCACCTTCGGGGAATTGCGGACAGTGCGCGGTTGGTCGGCGCGGTAGCCGGGGGTGTCGGTGGGGCCGGGAACGACCGCGACGACGTCGACACCGTGCGGACGCCATTCGTCCCACAGTGATTCGGCCAGATTCAGCGTCAACGCCTTGGTGCCCGCGTACGAGGCGTACATGGGGGTGCCGAGCAGGCCGGACATGGAGCTGAGCAGGATCACCCCGCCGCGGCCCCGTCCGATCATCGGCGGCACGAATCGGTGCAGGACGGTCATCATCGCGGTCACGTTGATGTCGATCGTCTTCAGATGCCGTTCCAGCGGTGTGTCCAGCCACATGCCACAGACCGAGAGCCCGGCGTTGTAGACGACCAGGCCGAGTTCGACGTCGTCGACCAGCAGCGCCACCGATTCCAGCACCTCCGGCGCGGTGATGTCGCCGGTGACCGCGTGGGTGCGGATTCCGTAGCGGTCGGCCAGATCCGTTGCCAGCGTGTCGAGTTCGTCCTTCTCCAGCGCGACCATGACGAGGTTCAGGCCGCGTTCGGCGAGCTGACGGCAGAATTCGGCCCCCAATCCCAGCGCGGCACCGACCACCAACGCCCACGGCCCGTACCGCTGCGGAAAGCTCATCTGCTGTCTCCTCGACCTCGATCAGAAACGGGTGCGAGTCCGATCATTGCATCCAGGAGACGAACTCGCCTCCGGCGCGGTCCCGAGGCGCCGGCCGGGCCTTCGCGATCCGCCTGCGCGACAACCGGTTCAGGTGCGGGCGGGCAGACTTTCCCAGCCGCGCACGGTCGAGGTCGGCGACAGCCGCGCCTGCGACATATCGACCTCCCACTCCGGGAACCTCTTCAGGATCTCCTCGAGTGCGATGCGACCCTCCAGGCGCGCCAGCGCCGAACCCAGGCAGAAGTGGGTGCCGACGCTGAACGCCAGATGCGGTTGCGGCGCGCGCCGGATGTCGAAAACGTCTCCGTCCGGGGCGAAGTGGCGGTGGTCGCGGTTCGCCGCGCCGATCAGGAACATCAGCACCGACCCCTCGGGCACCTTCTGCCCGTAGTACTCGACCTCGCGGGTGACGTAGCGGCAGGTGTGCGGAGCTGGCGATTCGAAGCGCAGCAGTTCCTCGATCGCCTGCGGGACGAGCGCCGGATTCTCGACCAGCAGCCGGCGCTGGTCGGGATGATCGGCGAGAACCTTTCCGGCCCAGCCGATCAGGCGGGTGGTGGTCTCGTTCCCGGCGCCGGACACCACATTCACGTACATGAGCAGTTCGTCGCGGGTGAGACGGCGCTCGGTGCCCGTCTCGTCGACGAATTCGACGTTGAGCAGTTCGGTCATGATGTCGTCGGAGGGATGTTCGGCGCGCCAGTCGATATAGGGGCCGAAGATGTCGCCGGACACCATGCCCTCGGAGGCGGCCTTCATCGGCTTGCCCTCCTCCGTGCGCATCTGCTCGTTGGCGAAATCGCGGATGGCCTCCTGATCCTCTTCCGGGATGCCGAGCAGCATGCCGATGGTCCGCATCGGCATCCGGGCGCCGATATCGGCGATGAAGTCCAGGCGGCCGGTACCGACCAGCGGATCGAGACTTTCGGCACAGAAGTCCCGCACCTTCGATTCCAGCGCCTTGATCTTGCGCGGCGTGAACATCCGGGAGAGCAGTTTGCGGTGGATCGTATGCACCGGCGGATCCTCGAAAAGCAATACGCCGGACGGTATTTCGATATTCGCCTTGATGAGCTCCAGGATCGCGCCGCGGCCGGAGATGAAGGTGTCCTTGTCGATCAGGCCGGCGTTGACGTCCTCGAATCGGCTCAGCGCGTAGAAGTCGTGCTCGGCGTTGTAGTAGAGCGGCAGCTCGTCGCGCAGGCGCTTGAACATGGGATAGGGATCGGCGTTGAGTTCGACGTCGTACGGGTCGTAGTGGACGTCACTGGCCGCGCTGATGGTCACTGGTTCACCCCTTGCGGAAATCTCCGGAATGCGGCTCGGCCGCGGACAGGCACACGGGCAGGCGGCTGCGGACCTCGGGTCATGACGCCTCCCTCCACCGTGAGAGAAGGATATTCTCTAAAACTGGGAATGACAATCCCGCAGGTTACATGCAGATCCCGCTATATCTAGGGCGTTCGCTGCGCGTCGCAGGTAGAGTAAGGTTCTCAACGCGTGGAAGTATTGTTCTCGCAGGTCTGCCAGCCACCGGCCCGACGAACGGAGCGCGCAGTGACGTCCGGAACCCACCCCTCGCCGCCGGATACCGGTGATGTCTCCGATCGCGATCTGCTGCTGGCCGCCGCCGAAGCCGAGGCCGAGGCCGAAGCCGCCGAGGCGGTGGCAGCCGCTGCCCGCGCCCGAGCTCGCGCGGCCACGCTGCGCCGTCGCGCCGGATCCGCCGCACCGGCGAGCACACACCCGAACGCGAACGACACGCCGGACAGCGACGACCCCGCACCTGGCCCGCAAGACGATGGGTCGGAAGACAGGCGAGCCCGGCAGCCCGCGACAGCCGCCGAGCGGACCCTCGACGATGACCATGTCGACGCGGCTACCGATCTCGAGCCCGAGTCGGATCTCGAGCCCGCCGCAACGAACGATCCCGGCTCGGAGCCCGAGGAAAGCAGACGCCACAAGAGACCACGGCTGGGGGCCGTTCGGCATATCCGGCGGCGCACGGCCGGTGCGGCGGTCGCGGCGATCGTCCTGTGCGCCGGACTGGGCAGCAGCGGATACATGATGTGGCGGCATCACGATGTGACCGCGAAGCAGCATCGTGAGGCGGAGTTCGTGGCGGCGGCGCGGCAGGGCGTGACCACGCTGACCTCACTGGATTTCAATCATGCCGCCGATGACGTGAAGCGCGTGCTCGACGATTCCACGGGTGCCTTCCGCAACGATTTCCAGTCGCGCGCAGACGATTTCGCCAAGGTGATCCAGCAGTCCAAGGTCGCCACCCAGGGCAGGGTCGACGCGGCCGCAGTGCAGTCGATGACCGACGACTCGGCGGTGGTCCTGGTCGCGGCGACCTCCGAGGTCACCAATTCGGCCGGCGCGAAACAGGAACCGCGCGCCTGGCGGTTGAGCGTCACCGTGGAACGCGTCGACGGCCAACTCAAGATGTCGAAAGTGGAGTTCGTCCCGTGAGCACATCCTCCGATTCCCGGCCCGAGCACATCGACGAGCGCGAGACCGGCGCGAACACCGAAACGACCGGAGCGCCTGCGCCTTCCGAGAAGGGCGCGCGGAAGCTCCCGCGCCCGCGTGCGGCGCTGACCTGGGTGCGCGGCCATCGCGCCGGGGTGGGGGCCGGGCTGCTCGGCGGACTCGCCGCGGCCTCCGTGGTGGCGGCGACCAGCCTGTACTTCACGCAGTACCGCCCCGATCAGCAGACCGACGACGACGCTCAGCGCGCGGCGATCGCCGCCGCCTCGAACGGCTCGGTCGCGATTCTCTCCTATGCTCCCGATACCCTCGACCACGATCTCACCGCCGCGAGGTCCTTCCTGACCGGAGACTTCCTCACCTATTACGGGCAGTTCACCCAGCAGGTGGTCGCGCCGGCGGCCAAGCAGAAGGCGGTGAAAACCTCAGCTGCCGTGGTGCGTTCGGCGATCGAGCAGATCCGTCCGGATTCGGCCGTGGTGCTGGTGTTCATCAATCAGACCACCACCACCTCCGACAAGCCCGATCCGTCGATGACCTCGAGCAGTGTCAAGGTCTCGCTCTCGCACATCGACGGCAAGTGGTTGATCTCGTCCTTCGATCCGGTGTGAGTCCGCACCGCGAGCGAGGTAGGCGTCGAATTCAGTGCGCCACCATGTCTTTCCAGCTCGCCGGGCGGGTACCGGCCAGATCGTCCTGCCGATACATCCTTCCGTCCGGCGCCAGGTAGTTCCCGGTGCGCGGGTCGTAGTGGGCGAAGCCCACCGACGGTGCGGTGGTCGAGCGCGATGCCGCGGGCGCGTTCAACCCGGGAATCCTGGGCAGCTCGATCTGCGGCAACTGCGGCAGGGGAACTCCCGGTGCGGCCGGTGCGGGTGGCGGCGCGTTCCACCGCGAATCCGGCGGGATGCCTTGTGCTTCCAGATTCGGATCGCGCGGATACGGTCCCACCACCGGCTGGTCCGGCGCCACCGGTTCGTACTCCTGGTCGCTGTTGCAGATCTCCGCTGTCGGCGCTCGCTTTCCCGGTTTCCCGGCACACGGGAAATTGCGCGCGCCGCGGACCGCGACGGGCGAATCCTGTGGCAGCTTGCAGTACAAGCCGTCGGGGGTGTCGATGGTGGTGGTGTCCGACGGCGGCCGCCATGCCGACGGCGGCAGGAAGCCGACCGTACAGGCCGGCGGATCCGAGACCCCGCTGATCCGGAAGTCTCCGGGTCCCAAGCCCTGTGCGTTCTTCGTGGGTTGTACCGCCTGCACGATCGAGACCTCGGGCGGCAGCAACACCAGCACCTGTTCCACCCCGGCGTGATAGGTCACGCCCAGCTGCGCGACCGAGGTCAGATTCGACAGGAGCACGGGCAGTGTGAGCTTCACCGAATCCAGAAGTTTCGTCGCCTCCTGCGCCGCACCCGGCCCGGTGTTCAGCAGCGTCCGGACCTGCTCGTCGTCGGTGGCGATCTGTCCCGACACTCCGGCCAGGCTGCGCGCCCAGATCCGGATCGCGTCGGCCGAGCGGTCCTGCGAGTCCATCAGCGGCTCGGCCTTCGCCAGCAGGTCGCGGGTGGTGTCACCGGTCCGGTTCGCATCGGCGGCCACGGTCGAGGCGGAGTTCAGCAGTGACTGCAGGTCGTATCGGGCGCCGTTCACGCCGGTGAACACCTCGTCGAGCATGTCGTGCAGCCTGTCCTTGGGAATGCTGCCGACCAGAGTGTCGAGTTCGTCGAGCATCGGCCCCACCGGTTGCGGAACGGTGCTGTCGCGCACGTCGATCACGGATCCGTCGTGCAGATACGGCGGTGCGTCGGTGCGCGGTTGCAGATCGACGTACTGCTCGCCCACCGCCGACACGCTGCGCACCTGCGCCCGCAGATCCGCGGGGATCTTGTGCCCGCCGTCGATGGACAGGGTCGCCTTCACCCCGTCGTCGGTCAGATCGACGGAGGTGACCTTGCCGATCTGAACGCCGCGATAGGTGACATTGCCGAATCGATACAGCCCGCCGGAGGTCGGAAGTTCCAGCGTCACCTTCATGGTGCCGATACCGGCGAGGGTCGGCAGCCGCATGTACTGCACGGCCATCGACACCATGCCGATCACGGCCAGGATCGAGAAGATCACCAGCTGCGCTCGGACGAATCGGGTGAGGATCATCGGCCGCCTCCGTTCGGGTCGGGCGGGTTCACCAGCGCACCCAGCGGGTCGTTGGTCTGGGTGCCGTAGCCGGGGTCGCCGACCATCGCCTGCAGCACGGCGTTCGGGTCACCCAGCGGGGTGCCGAGCAGCAGTTCGCGCCGCAACCGCGGCACGGTGAGGTCGATGGTGGCGAACAGATTGACGTAGTCGCCGCGGATACCGTGGTCGATGCCGTATTGCCCGTACGGGAACACGGTGAGGAAGGAGACCGCGCCGTCGATCTTCGACCCGACGTCGGCCAATTCCCGCAGGGTCGGTTCGAGGTTGTGCAGATTCGTGAGCAGATCCGACTGCACCTGCGAGATCACCCCGGTCGCGGTGTCGCTGAAGGTGCGCAGCTTGTCGAGTGCGGTGGTGATCTTCGGCCGCTCGGTGAGCAGCACCTCGAGTGCGGGGCCGACCTCGCGCAAGATATCGCTGACCGTATCCCGTTGCTGGGCGAAGGTTTCCGCCATCCGGTTCAGCCCGGTCACGGTGGCGAGCAGATTGTCGCGCTGCTGATCCAGCACGGTCATGAACGCGTCCAGGCGCGGGATCAGATCGTGGATGGCGCCCTCACGACCGGAGAACGCGGCATCGAGATTGTGGATGATGTCGTTGATCTGCCCCATCCCGCCGCCGTTGAGCACCACCGACAGCGACGCGAGGGTCTGTTCGGTCGACGGATAGGTCGAGGTCCGGTTCAGCGGTACCGTCGCCCCGGGCTGCAGGCGCCCGCTCGGCGCCTGTCCGGCCGGCGGATTCAACGCCAGATGAGTCGAGCCGAGCAGACTGGTCTGGCCGATCGTCGCCGCCACATTCGCGGGCACGACCACATCCGGCTTCACCGAGACGTCCACGACGGCGTGCCAGCCGTGCACGGTGATCGACCCGACGCTACCGACCACCACGTCGTCGATCATCACGGGCGAATTCGACACCAGCGTCCCGACATTCGCCATCTCGACGTGATAGATCGCGGCGTCCGCACCGCGACCGGGGGCGCCGGGCAGCGGCAGCGAATCCACGCCGTGCCAGCCACATCCGGTGACGGTGACCAGTGCGCACGCGCACAGGACGAGCAACCGCGCGATCATGACGGTGGCCTCCCCCAGGGCTGGAGCAGTTCGGTGACCGATGTCGGCGCCGACGGGCCGGGCTGCTGTCCGACGATCTTCGGCACCAGGTCGGGTTCGCTGTAGATCACGTTGTTCGGGTCCGGCGCCGGCCCGGTCACCGGGCTCACCGGGAACGGCAGATAGTTGAAACTGAGCAGGGGCAGAATCGGCCCCAGATACTGGCGGCACTTCTCCCCCGATTCGGCGGCCGTCGCGTTCTCGATACTCGCCACCCCGGCGCAGATGAACTGCATCGGATTGGAGAAATTGTTGAGCTCGAAAACCCCTGCCTCCGTGCCGGTGTCGGGGTTGTAGATGTGATAGAAGTTCGCGATGCTGTTCGGCGCGATATGCAGCAGATTCTCCAGATCCGCGCGATGATCCACCAGATTCTGGGTGACATTCGCCAGCCGCTGCACCTGCTCGCCGGCCTTCGCGCGGTTCTCGGAGACGAACCGCTGGACCTCACCGACCGCGACCGACAGTTCGCGCAGGGCCGCGTCCAGATCGGACTTGCTGTCGTCGACGACGCTGGACAGTGTCGCCAGCCGATTCTCGAACTCGACGATCTGGGTACTGCTGCCCTTCAGCGCGTCCACGAACGTCTGCAGATTCTGCAGGATGTCGACGATATTGCCGCTGCCGTCGGCCAGGATGCGCCCGACCGCGGACAGCTGGGCCAGCATCTGCCGCAGCTTCTCCCCGTTCCCGTCGCTCAGTGCGGCGGCGGTGCTGTCGACGAACCGGCCCATCGAACTTCCCGCGGCGTCGCCGCCCGGGCCCAAACCCGTTGCCAGCTTGGTCAATTGCGTCTTGATCTCGTCCCATTCCACCGGCACCGCGGTGCGCTCGACCGGGATCACCGCACCGTCGGCGAGCGTGGGGCCGCTGGTTCGATAGGCGGGAGTCAACTGGACGTAGCGGGCCGCGACCAGGCTCTGTGCCACGATCACCGCCTCAGCGCCGGCGGGCACCCGAATGTCGCGGTCGACGGCGAGCACCATCCGGGTCGTCGTGCCCTGCGGCCGGATCGATTCGATATGCCCCACCTTCACCCCCGCGACGCGCACGTCGTCGCCGGGATAGATCGCGGTCGCGGTGGTGAATATCGCGGTGAAGTGCTTGGGTCCGAACAGTTCTCGATAACCGATCACGCCTCCGGTCACCACGACCGCGACGATCACCACGGCACCGACGATCCGGACCATCCATCTCGTACTCATCGCGGCGGCTCCGGATGCGGTAGCGGGAACTGGGCCGGCGGGTTCACGCCGAACGCCCGGTCGATGAAGGGCTGAATATCCTGGCCGTCGATCAGATTGGCGACGTAGGCGTTGTAGAAGCGGCCGCCGGAGACTGCTTCACCCTGGGTCAGAGCGACTTTCGCGTATCCCGGGATGGCCTTGCCGATATTGTCGCGATTCTTCTCGAGCATCGCGGCGATCGAGTTCAGCCGATCCAGTGTCGGCCCGAGCGCGGCCTCGTTGTCGGCGACCAGGCCCGACAACTGCTTCGCCACCGCCGAGGTGTTGGCGAGCAGGTCGACGATTTCCTGGCGACGCTGCGCGAGCACGTCGACCAGCGCATTCGCGTTGAGAATCAGCGTATTCACCTGCTCGCTGCGCTGGGCGAGCACCGAGGTGACCGTGCCCGCGCCGGTCAGCAACTGCCGTAGCGATTCGTTGCGGCTGTTGATCGTCTTGGACAGCTGTGTCAGCCCGTCGAATGCCGGGCCCACCTGCGGTGCGATCTGATTCAGCGTCGAGGACAGCATGTCGAGGGAGCGGTTGAGTGAATCGATGTCGATCGCCGAGGTCTTGGTGCTCAGATCACCGACGGCATCGGTCAGAGAATACGGCGAGGAGGTTCGCGAGGCCGGAATGGTGTCGAGTGAGCGCATCCGGCCGGTTCCCGCGGAAACGACCGTGAGGTCGCGTTTCCCCAGCAGCGAACTGGTCTTGATGTGCGCCGAACTGTCGGCGCCGAGCCGGATGGTCGAGTTCACCGAGAACACCACCAGCGCATCCCCGTTGTGCAGCACCACCTTCTGCACGGTGCCGACCCGCACGCCCGAGACGATCACGTCGTCGCCGACCGCCAGTCCGGCGGCCTCGCCGAACAGCGCCTGATAGCGCACGGTGGTGCCCCATGCCATGAACTTCTGCGACTGCAAGCCGATGAGGATGACGCAGACCATCACCACGATCCCGACCAGTCCGGGACGTAACAGATGAGCGCCGCGATAATGCAGCATCTACGGTGCACACCTCCCCGTCTCGGTTTTGATCCAGGGCAACTGGACGACCTGCCCGGACGGATCGCTGACTCGGATGGTCAACGCGCACACGAAGTATTGGATGAAGTTGCCGTAGGAGCCGGTCCGCACCATCTTCCGGAAGTTCTCCGGCGCCCGCTGCAATGCGTGGTCCACCTTGTCCTTGCCGTCGTCCACGGCGGGTGCCAGCCGCGCGAGCTGTTCGACGCTGTCGGCCAGGGGAGCTCGGCTCTGCGTGAGAAGATCTGCGACGGAAGCGGTTCCGCGGTCCAGTGCGTCGATCGCGGAGCCGATCGGATCGCGGTCCTGCGACAGCTGGGTCACCAGTTGCTCGAGGCGGCCGATGGCATCGGAGAACTGGGTGCCGTTGCTCGCCAGAGTCTCCATCACCTGGTTCAGGTTGTCGATCAGCTTGCCCACCACATCGCTGGTGTCGGCGAGCCGGGAGGAGAAGGAGGCGGTCTTGGTCAGCAGCGAATCCACCGTGCCCTCCTGCCCCTGCACGATCTGCACCAGCGACCAGGTGAGCGAATTGACCTCCTGGGCGTTCAGTCCCTGCAGCACCGGTTTCAGGCCGCCGAGCAGAAGATCGAGATCCAGTGCGGGCGTGGTGCGTTCGAGCGGAATCCGCGCACCGGGCCGCAGGGTCGCGGTGGATCCCGGACCGTCGGTCAGTTCGAGATAGCGGTCGCCGACGAGGTTCAGATAGCGGATGGCGGCCTTGGTGCCCCCGGTGAGCACGATGTCGCGGTCGGCGTCGAAGGTCACCACAACCCGCTGATCCGGGCGCAGCGTCACCCCTTGCACCCGGCCCACCTCGACGCCGGCCACCCGCACACTGTCTCCGGAGCGCAGTCCCGACGAGTCGGTGAATTCCGCCGAATAGCCGTGGGTCGAACCGGTGCGGTACTGACCGAAGACCAGGACGAGGAATCCGGAGAGAACCACCATCACCACCGCGAAGGCGCCGAATTTCAGCAGCGGCGTATCCCGTTGTCTCATCGCGGACCTCCGGCGGCGGGATCGACGGCCCCGAACAGCACGCTCTGCAGCAGATCCGGATTCACGCGCAGGGTCCGGTTGGTATTCGGGAACGGGACGGCGCCGTCGTCGACCACCACGAACTTGGGCTTGCCGTTGTAGGGCACCGGCAGCACCGAACACTGCGGGCCACCGGATGCGGCGACCTTGGGCAGATCGCGCGGATATCGGTACGGTTCGGCGCCCCACAGGAAATTGACCGTCAGTCCCATGCCCGGAACCTGCACCGGTTTCACATTGTCCATGTAGTCCAGGCCCTCGATCGAACATTTCAGCGCCGGTGCGTATTCGGCGGCCAGATCGGTGGTGGGTACCAGCAGGTGCAGCATCGAGGCCAGCGGCGCGCCGTTGTCGCCGAGCACCTGGTTGCCGACATCGGCCAGGCCGATCGCATTGACCAGCAGCGCATCCAGATTCGCTTGTTCGTCCACCACGGTCCGGCTGATCGTGGCGGCATTGCGCGCGGTGGACAGCAGGTCCGGCGCGGCATCGCCGTAGGAGGCGGCCACATTCGGTCCGGCCGCGATCCCGTGACTCAGCGAGGGCAGAGCCGGCTCGATCTTGGCCAGGAACGAGTCGAGATCGGTCAGCATCTGCCCGACCTGTTCGCCGCGGCCGTTGGTCGCACCGGCGATCGCGCCCAGCGTCTCGTTCAGCTTCTCCGGTTCGATCTGCCCCAGCACCGCGGTCAATCGTTCGAAGATGGTGTTGATCTCGACCGTCACGTGCCGGGAGTCGAAGATCTGGCCGGCGTGGATCGAGGACGCGGATTTCTCCGCCGGCGGCAGGAATTCGACGAATTTGGCGCCGAACACGGTGGTGGAGGCGATGTCCACGGTCACATTCGACGGAATGCGTTTCACCTGATCGGCGTCGATCGCCAGCTGGATCGCGGCGAGCCCGTCGGGCCGCTCGTCCACCGCGGCCACCCGGCCCACGGCCACTCCGCGCATCTTCACCTTCGCGTCGGGGTACATGACCAGGCCCGCACGCGGTGACAGGACGGTGACCCGCACGGTGTCGGCGAATCCGCCGCGGAACATGACCACCGCCAGAGCGACCACCCCGGCGATCGCGGCGATCGACAGCAGACCCACGATCGGACGTAAAATGCTGCGCAACACGGCTTCTCCCCTAGCCCGACAGGTTGAAGTTGCCGTTGGAGCCGTAGATGGCCAACGAGACCAGCAGGGTTACCGAGACGACGGCGATCAGCGAGGTCCGCACCGCGTTGCCGACCGCGGTACCCACGCCGGACGGCCCGCCGGCGGCGAAAAAGCCGAAATAGCTGTGTATCAGCAGAATTGTCAGTGCCATCAGGATCGCCTGCACGAACGACCACACCAGATCGAGCGGATTGAGGAAGGTGGTGAAGTAGTGGTCGTAGAGCCCCGAGGACTGGCCGAGCAGGAAGACGGTGGTGACCCGGCTGGCGAGGAAGGAGGCCACCACCGCGAGTGAGTACAGCGGCGTGATCGCGATCATCCCGGCCACGATGCGGGTGCCGACCAGATAGGCGATCGGCTCGATCGCGATGGATTCCAGTGCGTCGATCTCCTCGTTGATCCGCATGGCGCCCAACTGCGCGGTGGCTCCCGCGCCGAACGTGGCCGCCAGTCCGATGCCGGCCACCACCGGCGCCGAGATGCGCACGTTGATGAAGGCCGACAGGAATCCGGTCAACGCCTCGATGCCGATATTGCCCAGGGAGCTGTAGCCCTGCACGGCGAGGGTGCCACCGGTGGCGAGGGTGAGGAATCCGACGATCACCACGGTGCCGCCGAAAACCGCCAAAGTGCCGGAGCCCATGCTGAATTCGGCGATGAGCCGGATGGTCTCCTTCTTGTAGCGCCACGCGGCGAACGGAGCGCCGAACAGCGCCCGCACGTAGAAGAGCGTGTGATCGCCGATGCTGCCGAGGCTTTTCACCGGCCGGCGCGCCCGCCGCACGGCACGCGGATATCTCGCTTCCAGTACCACAGCCGTTCCCCCTCATCTGGCCGTCATCTGAATGCCGATCGCGGTCACGACGACATTGATCACGAACAGCGCCATGAAGGCATAGACCACGGTTTCGTTCACCGCGTTGCCCACGGCCTTCGCGCCACCGGAGACGATCAGCCCGCGATAGCAGGCGATGAGCCCGGCGACGAGGCCGAACAACAGCGCCTTGACCGCCGAGATCACGACTTCGTTCAGCCCGGTCAGCAGGGTGATGCCGTTGGCGAAGGCACCGGGGTTGACGTTCTGCACATAGACGGAGAAGACGTAACCACCGGCGATGCCGATGATGCAGACCAGACTGTTCAGCAGCAGCGCGACCAGTCCCGAAGCGAGCATGCGCGGAGTGACGAGGCGCTGCACCGGATTGATGCCGAGCACCTCCATGGCGTCGATCTCCTCGCGGATGGTCCGCGAGCCCAGATCCGCGCACATCGCGGTCGCACCGGATCCGGCCACGATCAGCACGGTCACCATGGGACCCACCTGGGTGACCGCGCCGAATGCCGCGCCCGCGCCACTGAGGTCGGCCGCACCCAGTTCGCGCAGCAGAATGTTGAGGGTGAAGCTCACCAGCACGGTGAACGGAATCGCCACGAGCAGGGTCGGAATCAGCGATACCCGGGCCACGAACCAGGACTGCTCCAGGAATTCGCGGGTCTGAAAGGGGCGACGGAAGGCGAACTTCACCGCATCGGCCGACATGGCGAACAGTCCGCCGATGGTCTGCAGTCCGCCCGCCGAACGGCGGGACATACTCCGGGACCAGCCCGGCAGAGTTATCGCCATGCCGCCACCTCCCGGAACCCCGCTACGTCGCGACAACCTGGCGGAAATCGCATTCTCGGTTTCGATAATGCTACATCCGCGAGACAAGAACGCAATAGCTATTGCGAGTAGGTAGCGTTTCGGATCACCAGCGGTTGCGCGCCTCTTCCGCCCAGCCGGTGAGGCCGTCGAGCTCCACCCATTCCCCGTCGTCGGTGCGGGCTCGGCCGGTGAAGTGCCCGAAGCACTGATGAGTGTCGTTGGCCAGCACACCCAGCGCCGTCCGGGATTCGCGCACATGGAAGGGCATAAACTCGACGGCAACGCGCGGGCCGCGAATCTGCCACGGCCGCAACCAGTCCCGGCGGTCGTACACCCATTCCAGCTCATCGTCGATCTTGTGCAGCCGGCCACGCACGAACAGCGCGTTCTCGGTCGAACCGGTGCCGTCGGTCCACTTGCCGCCGAGCTGGATCGCCGTCTCCGGGCCGCAGCCGGCGGCCCAGTTCCACGCGATCGAGTACGGCCACTTCCCGCGTCCGTGGTCGAGGACGGCGAACCCGTCGGCGACCACGTAGGCGACGCCGTCCACGGTGAGGGTGCCCGACACCGGACGGCCGAGATCCTTGACGGTGTACTGGAAGCGCTTCGCACTCCACGGCACGACGACACCGAGCGATTCGTGTCCCGCCGGCGACCCGGCCGTCAGATCGATATCGATGCGCGGGGTGGCGGCGTGAATCCTGGTGCCGGCCGGATCGTTTCGCAATTCGATCACCAGATCGCCGGCATGTCCGGTCGCGGTGCCGGCACCGCTGCGATCGGGAAGGTGCACACCGCGGGCGAACGGCGTCACCACATCCTTGACGATCTCGGTGCCGCTCGCCCGATCGAGCACGTAGATACCCTGCAGACCGGCGTAATCCAGCGACGTCAGCACGATTCCGATGATGTGGTCCGGGGTGACGATGCCCCAGTACTCCCACCGCTTGGTGCGACCCCAGCCACGCAGATTCGCCCGGTGCAGCGGCCGGCGCGTCCAGCCCACCGCGTCGGGATTCAGCCGGCCCCGCGACGTGCACAGATCGACACTCGCGGTGATCTCGCGCTCCGTGGTCACCCGTTCGGCCATCGTGGCCCTCCTTCGCTGCCGCGGTCGACGCGACCGCGGTCGGTCCATTGTCGCGGGCGGGCCGGTCATCACGAACGGGCCACGCCTGCGACGAGGCCGGCACCCACGCACGTGGCCGACGTCATGCTGGACGTGTTGCACTTCCGATAGCTCTGAGTATGCTCATTAATGAGCGCACTCATTCTTATCGGCCGATAGGAGGCGTCGGGTGGCAAGTACACAGCAGAGCCGGCAGGTCGGGCGGCGGGTGCGCAATATGCGCGAGAAGCAGAGCCGAATCTTCGAGGTGGCCGCGCGGTTGTTTGCCGAACGCGGTTTCGCCGCGGTCACCACCCAGCAGATCTCCGATCGGGCCGATATCGCCGCGGGCACGCTGTTCCGCTACGCCTCGTCCAAGGGGCAGCTGCTGCTCATGGTCTACAACGAGGACTTCCGGTCGGCGCTCGAGGCCGGCGCCCGCCGCGCCCGCGACATCGCCGATCCGGTGGGCGCGATCACGGCATTGCTGCGGCCGATCCTGGTCGCAGCGGCGCGCAATACCGAGAACACCATCGCCTACCAGCGCGAATTGCTGTTCGGCCCGCCCGAGGAGACCTACCGGGAACAGGGGCTGGCGTTGGTGGCGCAGCTCGAGTCGGTCCTCGCCGAGATTCTGCTGACCGCGGTCGCGAACTCCGGCGAGCCCACGGCCGCGCAGCGGGAGGCGGCCCGCGTGGCGGGCCGCGGTCTCTTCGCGGTACTGCACATGGCGCTGGTGCGCCCGTCCACCGGCGTCCACCCCCACCACGATCCGATCGACGATCTGCACGCCCAGATCGCTCAACTCGTCGCCGGTTTCCGCAGCGCCGCGGTCACCGGAGCCTGAAAAACCAACGTGGGCCACGGCCCGCAGAACGGAGTCGACATGTCCGGCACGATTCGCAAGGTGAGCGTCCTCGGGACCGGCGTCCTGGGATCCCAGATCGCCTTCCAGACCGCCTTCAACGGTTTCGAGGTGACCGCCTACGACATCAACGACGAGGCGCTGACCGCGGCGGGCGAGCGTTTCGACAAACTCGCGGCCACCTACCGTGAGCAGGTACCGGGCGCGGGTGACGGCAAGGCCGAGGCCACCGCCGCGGGCATCGCGCTCACCAGCGATCTCGCCGAGGCCGCCCGGGACGCGGATCTGATCATCGAAGCGGTGCCCGAGGTGCTGTCGATCAAACAGGACACCTATCGCCGGCTCGGTGAGCTCGCGCCCGAGCACACCATCTTCGCCACCAACTCCTCGACGCTGCTGCCCAGCGACATGAAGGACGCCACCGGCCGCCCGGACCGATTCCTCGCCCTGCACTTCGCGAATCAGGTGTGGCACTTCAACACCGCCGAGGTCATGGGCACCGAGGACACCGATCCGAAGGTGTATGAGGCGGTAGTGGAATTCGCCCGGGCCATCGGCATGGTGCCGATCGAACTGCACAAGGAGAAGGCCGGCTACGTCCTCAACTCGCTGCTCGTGCCGTTCCTCAACTCGGCGATGGCGCTGGCGGCGGGCGGCTACGCGGAGCCGAAGGCGGTCGACGAGACCTGGCGCATCGGCACCGGCGCGCCCGCGGGCCCCTTCCAGATCCTCGACATCGTCGGTCTGACCACGCCGTACAACATCCTGGTCAACAGCGGCGAGGACGGCCGGAAGCTGGCGCAGTGGCTGAAGTCGGAATACATCGACAAGGGCAGGCTCGGCCTGGCCAGCGGCGAGGGCTTCTACCGGTACAACGCGTAAGACGTTACGGCACAGCCACATTCGACAGTCGGGGCGGACAACCACAGGCAGGAGAGACCCGGATGTACTACAGCAGCGGCAACTACGAGGCGTTCGCCCGCCCGCGCAAACCCGAGGGCGTCGACGACAAGACGGCGTGGTTCGTCGGGGCGGGCCTGGCCTCGCTGTCGGGCGCGGCCTTCCTGATCCGCGACGGGCAGATGTCCGGTGACCGGATCACCATCCTGGAGCGATTGAAGCTGCCCGGTGGCGCGCTGGACGGAATCAAGGAGCCGGCAAAGGGTTTCGTCATCCGTGGTGGCCGCGAAATGGAGAACCACTTCGAGTGCCTGTGGGACCTGTTCCGCTCGGTGCCCTCGATCGAGATCGAGGGCGCGAGCGTCCTCGACGAGTTCTACTGGCTGAACAAGGACGATCCGAACTACTCGCTGCAGCGTGCCACGGTGGATCGCGGCCAGGACGCGCACACCGACGGCCTCTTCGCGCTGAACGACAGGGCGCAGAAGGACATCGCGAAGATCTTCCTCGCCACTCGCGAGGAGATGGAGAACAAGCGCATCGACGAGGTGTTCGGAAAGGACTTCCTGCAGAGCAACTTCTGGCTGTACTGGCGCACGATGTTCGCCTTCGAGGAATGGCACAGCGCGCTGGAGATGAAGCTGTACCTGCACCGGTTCATCCATCACATCGGCGGCCTGCCGGACTTCTCGGCACTGAAGTTCACCAAGTACAACCAGTACGAATCGCTGGTACTGCCGCTGTATCGGTGGCTGCTCGATCAGGGCGTGACGTTCCGGTTCGATACCGAGGTCACCGATATCGACTTCGACATCACCGCGGATCGCAAGCAGGCCACCGGTATCCACTGGGTCTCGGACGGGGTCGAGGGCGGCGTCCGGCTGGGCCCGGACGATCTGTTGTTCACCACGATCGGTTCGCTGGTGGAGAACTCCGACGAGGGCGATCACCACACCCCCGCGACACTGAACGAGGGACCGGCGCCCGCTTGGGAACTGTGGCGGCGGATCGCGGCCAAGGATCGCGCCTTCGGCCGCCCCGACGTCTTCGGATCCCATATTCCCGAGACCAAATGGGAATCGGCGACGGTCACCACACTCGATCAGCGCATACCGGAGTACATCCGCAAGATCTGCAAACGCGATCCCTTCAGCGGCAAGGTCGTCACCGGCGGCATCGTCACCGCCCGGGATTCCAGCTGGCTGCTGAGCTGGACGGTGAACCGGCAACCGCACTTCAAACAGCAACCGGCCGATCAGATCGTGGTGTGGGTGTACTCGCTGTTCGCCGACAAGCCGGGTGACTACGTGCACAAGACGATGCAGGAGTGCACCGGCGAGGAGATCACCCAGGAGTGGTTGTACCACTTGGGCGTTCCGCTCGACGACATCCCGGAGCTGGCGGCCGAGGCCGCGAAGTGCGTGCCGGTGATGATGCCCTACGTCACCTCGTTCTTCATGCCGCGCCAGGCCGGTGATCGGCCCGACGTGGTGCCCGAGGGCGCGGTGAACTTCGCCTTCATCGGCCAGTTCGCCGAAACGAGCCGGGACTGCATCTTCACCACCGAGTACTCGGTGCGCACCGGTATGGAGGCCGCCTATCGGCTGCTGGGAATCGAGCGTGGCGTGCCCGAAGTGTTCAACTCCACCTACGACGTGCGCAGCCTGCTCAATGCGGTCGGCCACATGCGCGACGGGGACGCGCTGAAGATTCCGGGCCCGGAGGCGTTGCGGCGCAGGCTCATCGGGAAGCTGGAGAGTTCGGAGGTCGGGCTGCTGCTCGCCGAGTACGGGCTCATCACCGACAAGTAACCGGCATTCAGTCGCGGGGATCGGCCGACGGCCGGTCCCCGCTTCGGCGCGCGAAGGTGGCCAGCAGTTCTCGTGCCTGCTCACCCCCGTCGAGCAGACGGCCGGTGCGGCGGGCGATGCGCCACCCGTCGGATTCGCGGCGGAGTTCGAGCCGGTGCACACTCGCGCGCAGTACCTCGTAACCGTCCGATTCGCGATGCACCAGCAGTGATTCGAAGACCGCGAGCGCCTCGTCACCGTCGATGTCGATGCGTGCCGGACCCTGGAAATGCGCCGACCCGGCGGCGATGAGCGTCCGATGTGCGGGCGATTCCACCATCGCGCGCACCTGGTCACGCCCCCGCATCCGCCAGCCCTCGACGTCGTATTCGCCTTCTGCACACCATAATTCGGCGCTCGCCTGCGCTTCCCCGGCGTCGACCAGCGGTCCGTAGGACGCGATGATGCGCAGGATCGCGAGTTCGTCCTCGACCCGTCGCAGCCGGCGGAGAATATCCGCGAGTTCGACCTCGGTCATCTCGTCCTCCTCTGGTCCGCCCGTGGCGATATCGGGCTCACCGGTTCGCCAGCTCGGCCAATGCGGCCAATTGGTCGCAGTAGTGTTCGGCCGAGTTCGCGGTGACGGCGCATCCGGCCAGTGTCGCACCCGCATCCGCCAGGGCCGCGAGCCGCCGCGTCACCCGGTCCGGCTCACCGAGCGGATCCAGCGGGCCGGTGGGCAGGACCACCTCGAATCCGGGTGGCGAATCGACTTGCGAGAGCATCGTTTTCAGCTCCGCCATCGGCAGGCCGAACGGCATCCACCCGTCGCCGAAGCGGACCGCGCGGCGCAGCGAGCGCATCGTTCGCCCGCCCACCCAGATGGGCACCCGGGATTGCACTCCGGCGGGCTCGACGATCATCCCGGAGAAGCTGTAATGCGTTCCGGCGTAATCGGGTTCGCGCACGCCGAATGCGGCGCGCAGGGCGGCTATCGCATCGTCGGCGCGCTCTCCGCGCCCCTCCCAGGTCGCCCCGAGCAGATCGAATTCCGCGCGCAGAGATCCCACTCCGACACCCAGGACGACCCGGCCGCCACTGATCCGGTCCAGTGTGCCGTAGCGCTTGGCGATCTCGAGCGGGTGGTGATACGGCAGCACCAGCACCGAGGTGGCGAGCCGGATCCGGGTGGTGCGGGCGGCCAGATACGCGAGCGTGGCCAGCGGATCCCAGTAGGTCGCACCCCGGGAAGCGGCCATCGACGCCGGTACCGCGGTGTGTTCACTGCAGGTGAGATGGTCGAAGCCCAGGCGGTCGGCGGTCTCGGCGATGCGGGCGAGTTCCGCCATGCCGGCATCGGCCTCCCACGGCGAGTACTGCCCGGGAAACCGCACCACGATCGGCGACGACAGGGCCAGGCGCACCGGGCCGGTCATCGCGGATCCGGTTCGGCGCCGATCAACTTCTGCATCCGGCGATGCCCGCCCAGCACGATCGCCGCCCGATCCGGACCGCTGCTGCGCGCCGCCGTTTCGGCATTGCCGCCCGCGACGAACACCGGTCCGTTGGCCAACTGCTCGAGCCCTTCGCGCGCCACATCGGCCGGTTCGGCCACGAGCATGCCGGGGATGTCGAAATTCAATCCCGCACGTGCCATCGCCGGTGTCCGGGTGACACCCAGCACCAGATGCAGCACGTCGACGTTGTAATCCCGCAGTTCCAGCCACAGGCTCTCGGCGAAGATCCGCAGATACGCCTTGGAGCCGCCGTAGACGGTGTGGCGGGCCGAGCCGCAGTAGCCGGTGAGCGAGCCGACCAGCACGATGCCGCCGCGGCCCCGCTCGCGCATGCCGCGCCCGAAATGGTGCACGAGCGCCAGCGGTGCGGTGACATTGAGCGCGTTCATGGCGGCGAACGCGTCGAGGTCGCCGTCGAGGAATTCGGCGCTGTGGGTGTTGGCCCCCGCGTTGTAGACGAGCAGGCCGACCTCCACGTCGGCGGTCGCGGACGCGACGCGCGCCGGTGCGTCGGGCGCGGTGAGATCGACCGTCAGGGTCCGTACCTGGACCCCGCGCGCGGCGACACGTTCGGCGGTCTCGGCCAGCGGGCCCTCCCGCCGCGCCAGCAGGACGATATTGATCCCCGCGGCGGCGAGCCGGTCGGCGAACTCCGCGCCGACCCCCTCCGAACCGCCGGCGATGACGGCCCACGGCCCGTAGCGGTGCGGATCGATGATGTCGTTCGGTTCTGCGGCCATGCCCGGACGGTAACCGAAACAGGTTTCGGTGCGGCGCGCACTCCCGCTCACCGGACACTCGTGTCGCGAAGAAAAGCACTGCTCAGGGTGAAATGAACGCTGTTCACTAAATTGCCGAAAGATAGTGCGCCGCAACGTTTTCAGTTCGTGATCGTGCCGCTCGCGCGCACGACACATTCGCCAGTATTTTCGAACATGGTTGCTGAGCAGTGTTTTCGCGGAAACGGGGCACTCGACATCACATTCCTTCATTTCGAAAACTCGCCGTGAAACTTCCATTTCGAAGCCGCCGGACGGCGCGAACACTTCGGGTAGCGCACCCTCGGGGTCGGCGTTATGCTCGTGCGCGAATTTCGAAATCGTCTGGCGGTCCGCGCATTCGAGTCAGCCGTGCACAGCGGAAGGTGGGGGAACTGTGCCATCTCCGCACATGTGGATGTGGATCCGGAAGTATCGATAGTGACCTATTCAGTCAATTCGCAGCAGGCGCCCGGGGGCGCCGCCACATCCCGGCCACCGCGACGAGTACCGGCCTTTCTCCTTCCCGCGACGATCTGTGTCTTCGTCGGCGCCGCGGCTTGCCTGGCCATGCTCCGGTTCGCGCCCGAGACCGAACGAGTGGCCTCGGCCGTCGCCGCCGGGGTCGTGGGCCTGGCCTTGGCCGTGACGTCGGGATTCGCCGGTCACTACCGTGACCGGGCGATTCGCTATCGTGAGGCCAACGATCGCGCCGAGCGTGCGGTCGCGAACTACGTCGCCGAGAGCGAGGCGCGCCTGGCAGCCGCCCACGATACCGCGGTCGCGGCGGGGCGGGAGGCGGGCGGCAGCGAGAACCGCCGGGTGGCCGCGATGGCGGCGTTCGCCGGCGCCGCCGGGCGGATGCAGGCGATGACCACCTCGATGCTGGCCGAACTGCGCGAAATGGAACATCGGCACGCCGATCCGTCGGTGCTGGCCGATCTGCTGACCCTCGACCATCGCACCGCACAGGCCGGACGCCTGGCCGACAGCATCGCGGTGCTCAGCGGCGCCCGCTCGGGCCGGCGGTGGGCGAAACCCATTGCGATGGAATCGATTCTGCGCGGCGCCATGGGTCGCGTCGCGGGCTACCGCCGGGTGCGCCTGCGCGCGGTCGCCGAAATCGCGATCGCCGGTCATGCCGCCGAGGGCATCATGCACGCGCTGGCCGAGCTGATCGACAACGCCTGCAATTTCTCCCCGCCCACCACCGAGGTCCACGTCTACGCCGCCGAAGTGCCGGCCGGCGTCGTCGTCACCATCGAGGACAGCGGACTGGTGATGAGCGAATCCGCCCTGCGCCGCGCCGAACAGGCGGTGTCCGGCACCCGGACGGCACGCGGAGCGGATACCGATCTGTCCTCGCTGACCGGCACCCGGCTCGGGCTCGCGGTGGTCGGCAATCTGGCGCGCAAACATGCGCTCACCGTGTCGTATCGCCCGTCGGCGATCGGCGGCACGGCGGTCGTCGTCGTGGTCCCGCGCGATCTGACCACGCGCCTGGACCGCTCCCCCGGCTCCACCGCGACGATCGAACTGCCGCCCGCCGCGCGGGTCGCGACCCCGGCCGCCCTTCCGGCGAGTCCGTTCGGACCGCCCGTCACCGACGACCGGGACGCCGACGCCACCACCGCGGCCGCGAAACACTCTGCCACGCAGGCGGTTCCGGACCCCGAGCGGTCGGCCGAACCCTTACCGAAGCGCCGCCGCGGCAGCACTCTCGCCGCGGTCCATCCCGACGGCCTGCGCAGCGCCGCCGTCGAGGATTCGGCCTACCCGCGGACGCGGCCGTCGGCCCTCGGCGCCTTCCAGCGCGCGGTCTCGGCCCCGGATTCCCCCTCCCCTTCGATTGCCCTGGAGAACGATCGATGACCACTTCGGAACCGGCGCACCTGGATTGGCTCCTGGACCAGCTGCTGGCCCGCACCCCGCACAGCCGGCACGCCCTGCTGCTGTCCAGCGACGGTCTCAAGATCTGCCACACCCCGGAACTGTCGGTGGACAAGGCCGATCAGCTGGCCGCGATCGCGGCCGGAATCCAGAGCCTCTCGCACGGCGCCTCGGTGGAATTCGGCGACGGGCGCAGTGGCGTGCGGCAGTCGATGACGGAGTTCTACGGCGGCATCCTGTTCATCGTCGAGGCCGGATTGGGCGCCCACATCGCGGTCGTCGCCGATGCCGAGGCAGATGCCGGGCTGGTCGGCCACAACATGAGCGAACTGGTCGAACAGCTCGGCGAACACCTCTCCGCCGCGCCGCGCGGCCCGCGGCCGTGAGGCGGGCGCGATGACCAGGCCGGGCCGCGACGACACCCCGGACCGGCTCTACACCCTCACCGGCGGCCGCAGCCACCCCGATACCGACGCCTTCGATCTGGTGACACTCGTGGTGGCCGAATCGGAGCCGGCCCCGGGGATGCAGTCCGAGCAGGTCGCGATCCTCGAGATCTGCCGGGCGCCGACGGCCGTGGTCGAGATCGCCGCCGAGCTGCGGCTGCCGGTCGGCATCACGATGGTGTTGCTGGCCGACCTGCTCGACGCCGGAAAGATCACCGTGCGCCACCCGCATTCCGCGCCCGCGTGGGAGCCGTGGAATGCCCTGCCCGACACCGAAATACTGGAGAAGGTGCTCGTTGGACTCCGCAACCTCTGATCCCCTCCGCACCGGATTCGGCGACCGTCCGGCCCGGGCCCAGGCGCCGCTGGCCGACACCGCCCGGCACGGGCTCAAGGTCGTCATCGTCGGCGGTTTCGGCGTCGGTAAAACCACCATGGTCCGCGCGGTCAGCGAGATCCGCCCGCTCGACACCGAGGCGACGATGACCTCGCTGGGCATCGGCATCGACGATCCCACCGGCGCACCGGCCAAATCCACCACCACGGTCGCCTTCGACTTCGGCCGCATCACCATCGACGCGGAACACGTCCTGTATCTGTTCGGCGCACCGGGGCAGGAGCGCTTCTGGTTTCTGTGGGACCGGTTGTTCACCGGCGCGCTGGGCGCGATCGTGCTGGTCGACCCGCGCCGGATCACCGACTCCTGGTACGCCATCGACCGGCTCGAACATCAGCAGACCCCGTTCGTGGTGGCGTGCAACATCTTCGGGCCTGCCGGCCACGACGACACTCAACTGCGTGCCGCCCTGGATCTGGATCCGCACGTGCCACTGGTGGAATGCGATGCGCGCTCGCGGGATTCGGGCAAGCGGGTGCTGATCGCCCTCGTCGAACATCTGCACGCCGCCGGCCTGCGGGCCGCCGCCCGGGGAGCGGCCCGATGAACGCGCCGCAGGCCGGTCTCAGCGCCGATGGTTGCCCGGTCTCGCCCGCCGATCCGATGCCGTTGAGCGGCCCGCGTTTCCACACCGACCCGCACGAGTTGTACCGGGAGATGCGGCGGGCCCACGGCCCGGTGGTCTCGGTGGAACTGCCCGGCGGAATTCCGGCCTGGCTGGTGATCGGTTATCGCGAAGTTCACCAGGTCACCAGCGATGCGGAACTGTTCCCGCGCGATGTGGCGCGCTGGAATCAGTGGCCGAACATCCCCGAGGACTGGCCGCTGCTGCCGATGGTCGGCCGCCCGATGCCGTCGATCTACTTCACCGCCGGGGCCGAGCATCTGCGGCATCTGGCCATGGTCGAGCCCGCGCTCGAACAGGTCGACCCGTTCGGATTGCGCAGGGCCTGTGAGGATCTGGCCGATCAGCTGATCGACCGCTTCTGCGGGCGCGGCACCGCCGACCTGATCGCGGAATTCGCCGAACCACTGCCGGTGCTGGCGCTGGCCTGGGTGATCGGATTCCCCGACGATCAGGGTGCGGATCTGGCCTGGACCATGAAGACCCTCGCCGACGGTGGCGCCGAGGCGCAGGCGGCCTACGGCCGATTCGCCGACCATATGCAGCGACTCGTCGCGATGAAGAAGTCGCGCCCGGGCAACGATCTCACCTCGCGGATGCTGCACTCGCCCGAACGGTTCAGCGACGAGGAATACGCGCTCGATCTGATGGCCGTCACGGCCGCGGGCCAGCTGCCGACCAGCGACTGGCTCGGAAATTCGGTGCGGCTGATGCTCACCGACGATCGCTTCGCGGCCGCCCTCGGCGGTGGCCGCCACAGCATCGGGCAGGCGATGAACGAGGTGCTGTGGGAGGACACCCCCACCCAGATCCTGGCCGGGCGCTGGGCCTCGCGCGACACCCGGCTGGCCGGCAAGACCATCCGGCGCGGCGATATGCTGCTGCTCGGCCTAGCGGGCGCGAACGCCGATCCGCATGTGCGCCAAGATCTTTCCGATTCCCTCGCACCCGCGCACAGCGGCAACAGCGCGCATTTCGCGTTCAGTTACGGCGAATACCGCTGCCCCTTCCCGGCCCAGCAGATCGCGGAGATCATCGCGCGCACCGGGATCGAAGTGCTGCTGGATCGGCTGCCGGATCTCGACCTAGCCGTCGCCGCCACCGAACTGACTCGCCGGCCGTCGCCGTTCCTGCGCGGAATGACGTCGCTGCCGGTCACCTTCACACCCGTTCGTACCGTGGGAGGTACCCCGTGAATGCCAGTTGCCCGCATGCCGCACCGCTCGTGATCGATCCGATGGTCGGCGACCTCGGCGGTGAGACCGCCCGATTACGCGATGCCGGACAGCTGACCCGGATCGAACTGCTGGGGGTGCCGGCCTGGACCGTCACCGGCCACACCCTGGCCCGGCAGTTGCTCATCGACCCGCGGCTGGTCAAGGACATCAACTCCTGGTCGCTGTGGCGCGACGGCGTGGTCACCCGGCAGTGGCCGCTGATCGGCATGATCGACGTCGGGGTCTCGATGTTCACCGTCGACGGCCCCGAACACCGCCGCCTGCGCATCAAGACCACCCAGGCGCTGACCGCGCGCCGCCTGACCTCCCTGCGCCCGTTCATCGAATCGACCGTCGCCGCACTGCTGGACGATCTGACCGCCGCCGGCGACGGCACGGCCGACCTGAAATCGGTCTTCGCCTATCCGCTGCCGATGCGCGTGATCAGCGAGCTCATGGGCGTCGACCACGCCGATCATCCGATGCTGCTCGACTGGTACAAGGCGTTCTTCTCCCTGCTCACCCCGCAGGACGAGCGGCTCGCGGTGATCGAGCGAATGGGCGAGTACTTCACCGAGATGGTGCGCAAGAAGTCCGCCGACCCGGCCGACGACCTGACCAGCGCGCTGATCCTGGCCACCGACGGTGGCGAACCGCTCAGCGAGGCCGAGGTGGTCGGCAATCTGCAGGCGCTGGTCGCCGCCGGGCACGAGACCACGGTGTCGCTGATCCTCACCACCGTGCGCGCCCTGCTCACCCATCCGGAGCAGTTCGAGCTGGTGCGCTCGGGGCAGATCGATTGGGAGACAGCGATCGAGGAGACGCTGCGCTGGGACGGTCCGGTGACACATCTGCTCATGCGGTTCGCGACCGAGGACATCACCGTCGGCGACACCGTCATCGAACGCGGCGAGGGGGTGGTGATGTCGTATCGGGCCATCGGCCGCGACACCACGGTGCACGGCGCCGACGCCGACGCATTCGACATCACCCGGCCGACGGCCAAGCGCCACATCAGTTTCGGTCACGGACCGCACATCTGCCCGGGTGCCGCGCTCGCCCGGCTGGAAGCGTCGATCGCACTGCCCGCGCTGTTCGAACGGTTCCCGCAGCTGTCGTTGGCCGTACCGGTGGAGGAGATTCACAACCTTCCCGTGCTGACGCAGAACGATTTGGCCCAGTTCCCGGTCCGGCTCGGCGACTGAGTTCCGCGCGCGACACCAGGGCCGCGCTACCGAAATTTTCGGTAGCGGATTGCTATCGTCGATGACCGGCCCAGTCGTGCGCGAAAACTCAACCGAGAAGGGGCGTGATGTTCGGGCAGCTGCGATCGAGCAAACCCGTCGTGCCCGTCCGAACCCTGATTGCCGTTGCGGCAGTGGGGATTTCCGCGACCGCCACCGCCCTCTTCGGTGGCCTACCGCACTCCGCCGCCCCCGGCCTCGTCGGCCGCGAGGACCAGTGGACCGCCGTGCACGACGGCCCTCAGCAATATCCGGACGTCCATCTGGACTCCGATGTGCCGATCCGGATGAGCGACGGGATCGTGCTGAAGGCCGACGTGTACCGGCCGGTCGACGCCTCCGGCGCGGTGGTTGCCCAGCCGCTGCCGACCATCGTCAATCTCACGCCCTACACCAAGCTGATGACCGATCTGGTCGGCTCGGCGGTGGAGAATCCCGCACTGCAGCCCCTGGTCATGTCCCTGGTCCGGCAGATCAACCTCTCCGGCACCCCGATCAGCAGCTTCGGCGATCTGCTGCACGCCCTCGACGGCGGCACCGTGCCGACCGTCCTCGGCCTGGACCGCAATCTGATTCGCAGCGGCTACACGCTGGTGGTCGCCGATGTGCGCGGCACCGGACAGTCCCAGGGCAATTGGGAGACCCTGGGCGCGCGGGAACAGCTCGATACCCGCGAGGTGATCGATTGGGCTGCGGCACAACCGTTCTCGAACGGCAAGGTGGCGATGAGCGGCGGCTCGTACGCGGCCATCAATCAACTGCGAGCGGCGGAGGACGCCCCGGCGGCGCTGCGCGCCATCTTCCCGGTGGTGCCCGGCAGCGATCTCATGCGTGACGTGGTGGCGCCGGGCGGCGGCGTCGGCACCACCTTCCTGCCGATGTGGCTCCAAACGGTCAATCAGCTCAAGCTGATCCCCGATCTGAAGGCGATCCTCAACGGAACCTTCGACTGGAAATGGCTCAGCGCCCGGGTGGCGGATCCGGCCACCAATGTGGACCTACTCGCTCAGGCCCTGTTGACGCCGTCGATGGACGATATGCCGCCCGCCCTCTCGGACGCACTGGACTCCGGTAGCGATTTCCGCCAGGCCCTCACCGGACATCCGGAACGAGTTACCGTGCCCACCTTCGTCTACGGCGGCTGGCACGACATCTTCGCCAACAGCGCCACCAAGATCTACCAGGCCATCCCGCTGCCGGCCGGGCGGAAACAACTCGTGGTCGGCGACACCTATCACGCCAATCCCGGTGCCGGCACCGGCGTACCCGGCGCCCCGCCGCGGCTCGAGGTGTTGCAGCGAGCGTGGTTCGACAAGTGGCTCAAGGACATCGACAACGGTATCGACAGCTACGGCCCCATCGTGCTGAAGGAGCAGGGCGGCGGCTGGGTGACGCTGCCGCAGTATCCGCAGCCTGGAGCCGACCACCGCCGGGTCTACCTGACCGCCGGGCCCAGCGGCACCACCGATGCGGCGGTGCACGACGGGTCGTTGAGCGCACAGCCGCCGGCCGAGGTCGCCACACTCACCGTGGCGCCGGGACTGGCGACCCTCTGCTCCCGGGACGCGGCCCAAGGTTCGGCCGGTTCCGCGGCGATGCTCGATGCCTGCGCCAAGGACTCCCGGGTCGCCGAACACGACGCGCTGACCTTCACCAGCGCCCCGGTCTCCGCGCCGACCGCCATCTCCGGGCCCATCGACATCCACCTCGAGACCGTGCAGGACGCCACCGACGGATTCTGGAGCGCCACCGTCAACGACGTCGCGCCCGACGGCACCTCCACCGCACTGACCACCGGACAGCTCACCGTCTCCATGCGCGCCGTCGACGATGCCCGCAGCAGCCGATCCGCCAACGGCGACTACACGATTCCGTTCCATCTGCTCACCGCCGCGGCGCGGCAGCCGGTGACACCCGGCGAACCCGTGGGCCTCGACATCGCGGTGATCCCGACCCAGGCTCGGCTGCAGATCGGGCATCGGCTGCGGATCGACCTGTTCGCGGCCAATGCGCCCAAGGCCATGCCGTTCCGCCCGATGCTCAACGATTCCGAGCTCAAGCCCCAGCATCTGCGCCTGGATCCGAACGCACCGAGTTACGTCAATCTGCCCACCGATCGGCCCATCGGCTGAATTACCCAGTGTCCGAACAGTTTTCGCGCCGCACCCGAGTTTCGGTACCGCCCGCCGGTTAACGTCGCGCAGTCGACGGTCGATAATGACCGCGAGAAGCCGGTGCGCACCGACGTCGCACCGCTCGGCGGGGAGGTGCGGCTGATGTCCGGAGAACAACCACAGGGCGCTGCGGGTCCGGTGGAATTCGCGACCGTGGGCCTGGGTTGGGACCCCGCCCGCGGCCGGCGCTGGTTCGGCGCCCGCCGCACCGCGATCGACCTCAACGCGGCCGCCGTCCTGCTGGCCGGCGACGACCCGGTGGAGGTGGTGTATCACCAGCACCTGATCTCCGCCGACGGTGCGGTGCGACTGCTCGGCGACAGCGTCAACGGCGAGGACGAGGGCGACGACGAGATCATCACCCTCGACCTGACCCGGGTGCGCCCCGAGATCACCGGCGTCGTCGTGGTCGTCACCTGCTACAGCGGCCAGACCTTCGCCGAGGTCGAGAACGCGCGCTGCCGCGTCACCGCCGGTGACGGCACCGTGCTCGCCGATCGCGACCTCGGCGCTGGCGGCGATACCGGCATGGTGGTGGGAGTTTTCCGCCGCGGGCGCCACGGCTGGGAATTCCGCGAGATCGCCGCCGGAATCGCCGCCGCACATCCCGTCGAAGCGCTACCCCACCTCGCCGGCCTGCTGCGCTGACGCGCTCAGTGGACCTGTCGCTCCGAATCGCCCCAATACTGTTTGCGCAGTTCGCGTTTGAGGATCTTGCCCGCACCGGAGACCGGCAGGGCGTCGACCAACTCGATGGTGCGCGGGGTCTTGTAGCCGGCGATCGATTGCTTGGCGTGGTCGCGGATCTCCTCGACCGTGACCGTGGCGCCGGGATGGCACACGATCACCGCGTGCACCCGCTCGCCCCATTCCTCGTCCGGGACACCGATCACCGCACACGCGGCCACCGACGGATGTCCTGATACGGCGTTCTCCACCTCGGCGGAGTACACGTTCTCGCCACCGCTGACGATCATGTCCTTCATCCGGTCGACGATGTAGACGTACCCCTCGTCGTCCATGTAGCCGCCGTCGCCGGTGTGCATCCAACCGCCCCGCAGCGCCGCCGCGGTCTCCTCGGGCCGGTTCCAGTAACCGAGCATGACATGCCCGCCGCGGACCAGGATCTCGCCGACCGTGCCGCGCGGCACCTCGTTGTCCTCGGCATCGGCGATGCGCACCTCGGCATGCGGGGCCGCGCGGCCCGCCGAACGCAATCGGCCGGCCAGGTGGTCCTCGGGGCCGAGAAGTGTTGCCACGGGCGACAATTCGGTCATTCCGTAGGCCTGGGCGAAGCGCGCCTGCGGGAACGCCCGCATGGCACGCTCGAGCACGGCCTGCGCGATCGGCGAGGCCCCGTAGACGATGCCGCGCACACTGGACAGATCGAAGTCGCGCACCCGCGGGTGGTCGACGATCATCTGGATCATCACCGGTACCAGCAGCGTATCCGTAACCTGGTGATCGGCAATCGCTTTCATCACCGCGACCGGATCGAAGGCCGGAACCATCACCTGGGCGCCACCCATCATGATCTGGGTGACACAGCCGGCCAGATCGGCGAGGTGGAACATCGGGGCGGCGTGCAGATAGCGAGCGCCGGGTTGCGCCAGATATCCGGTGGACAGACTGCCCAGCCCCGAGATCTGCAGTCCGGCGTGGCTGAGCACCACACCCTTGGGGTGACCGGTGGTCCCGCCGGTATAGAAGATTCCGGCCGGTGCGTCACCGCCGCGGCGAACATCCTCGACGGGGTCCGCGCCCGCGATCAGTTCCTCGTACGACAGCATGCCGTCGGGCGCGGGACCGTCACCGCAGTGGATCACGGCGCGCAGTACCGGCGCGGCCGCCCGCAGCGCGGGCACCATCGCGGCGAAGGTGTCGTCGACCAGCAGGACCGCCGTCTCGGAATCCTCCAGCGAATAAGCGATTTCCGCCGGACTCCAGCGAATGTTGACCGGATTGAGCGCTGCCCCGGCCCACGGCACGGCCAGCACGTACTCCAGATACCGATCACTGTTGAGCGCCAGAATCGCGACCCGATCACCCTCGCCCACACCCAGCTGCCGCAACGCCGCGGCGAGCCGCGCGACCCGGTCGGCGCCCTCGGCGAAGGTGCGAACACGATCGCCGCAGATCGACATGACCCCGTCGGGGTTCTGCTGAACGGCCCGGTGCAGGCCCTGAGTGAGATACATGCGCGTCTCTGCTTTCTGCCTTCGCTTCGCTCCGGCGGGGTCTCGGCCTCTTGGCCTCGATTTTTCCCTCCTCCGCTCAGTCGCTGCGCTCCCTCGCTCCGTCAGTCCAAAATCGAGGCGGCCGAGCCCCACGGAGGAACTCCGATGAGTGTCGTACGCCACAGGCTGGGCAGCCATGGATTTCGCGTCGAAGTTCGGGGGCTGGGATTTGTTGGTTTCTCCAAAGTCGCGTCGTATTCTCGGGCCTGTCATGGCTGAGTCGTCCGAGTCCTCGAGTGCCCCGCGGCAACGCTTGCTGGCGCGGATGCGGGCCGAGCGCGACGCCCTCGCCGCCCGCATCGTCGACCGGGCCCGCGCCGAGATTCCGGATTACCGCACGATCGATGCGGCCGATCTGCTGCCGACGACGATGGCGATCATGGACCGGCTGTTCGCCTCCCTCGCCGGTACGGCCGATGTCGAATCGTCCGAAGGCACCCGGCTGACCGATTACGGCCGGATCCGCGCCACGCAGGCGGTGTCCATGGAGGCGCTGCTACGCGCCTGGCGCCTGGCCGAACGCCTGCATCTGGAGACGCTGAGCGCGGTGGCGGCCGAATGCGGCGCCGACGACGCGGTGCTGTTCGAGATCACCCGTGATCTGCTCGAATTGGTCGACGATGCGACGGCCTCGTTCTCCGACGCCCACCACGAGGTCGAGCGCACCCGGTCCGGTCACGACCGCATCCAGCGCGCGGAATTCACGCGGGCCGTGCTGGCGGGCACGATTTCGGCCACCGAGCTGACATTGGGCATTCAGCGCTACGGCCTGCGCGCCGACGCCGACTATCGCGCCTTCCGCGCCCGCGCCGACGCGGCGCCGCCGACCGAATTCGACCGTCTGCTGCGACCCCAGGGCGCGGATTACGCCTTCCGCACCGTGATCGACGGCGACTATGCCGGGTTCACCGATCGCACGATCCACATTCCGGGTGCGGCACTGCTGGCGTTCGGACCACCGCGCCCGCTCGCCGAGGCCCCGCGGTCGTTTCGGCTGGCGGGCCGCGCCCTGGCCACGGCGGCCGCGCTCGGCCATACCGGGACCTGTGAATTCGACAGTCTCGGCCTGCTTCCGGGCGTCGCCGCCGATCCCGAACTCGGCGCCGAACTCGTGCGTCGCTATCTCGCGCCGCTGGGCAGCGGCGGCTCGGCCGCGACGCTGATCGACACCGTGACGGCGTATCTCGATACCGGCATGCGCATCGAGGCGACCGCACAGCGACTGATCGTGCATCCCAATACGGTCCGCTATCGCATCGGCCGTTTCGAGGAGCTGACCGGGTGCGATCTGCGCCGGGCGCACACGGGTGCGCAGGTGTGGTGGGCGATTCAATACGACCGTCTGGTACGGCCTGGCGCAACGAATTTCGCGTCTGCGAATTAGTGAAGTTTCCCCCGAAATGCCGTGCGGTTGCTCCGGGGTGGCTTAGGCTCTGACTGCCTCGATAGCTCGGGGCTTGCAGAGCGGGTCGCCATGCCCACAGCGTCCCGCTGTCGCAACATCAGGTCAGGTGGGGGCTGCGTCCCCGACAGCCCCCATCGCCCCTGAACAACACCGTAGTGTGAAACATCGATAAATCGAGGGACAGTATGCGCGGATTCCACGCCCCGTCGCCCGCCGAACGATTGCTGGCCGAGATCTACGAGGCCGGATACACCTCCGTCGATGACTTCATCGATCGACTACGGTTCCGCCCGCGCCACGCCGCGCCGGAACCGGCCCGTCACGCCGCGGTGATCGACCCGTTCACCGACACCATCGAGCTGCAACTCGACATCCCCGATGCGGCGGATTCCCTTGCGGGCATGACACATTGGTATCCGGAGTTCGATGCGGACGTCGAGGTCGACCCCAGCGCCGACACCACGGAATTCCCTGCGGTGCAGCGCATCTGGGTCGTCCCAGAACGCCACGCGAGCTGACCGGTCGCACCGGCCCGGCCCGCCGCTACATCTGCGGTAGCGAATCTCCCTGCACCAGTTCGATATCCAGCTCGATCTTCACGGTGGTGCCCACCGCGGCCACACCGGCGCGCACGACGGCGTTGTAGTCGATCGCGAAATCGTTGCGGTGCAAATGGGTCTCGGCATGGAATGCGGCGCGGACCCCGCCCCACGGGTCGGGTCCCGACCCGCCGTAGGTCAGGTCCAGCTCCACCGGGCGGCGCTGACCGTGCAACTCCAGTTCACCGGGCATCACCCAGGTGTCGGCGCCGGTGCGCCGCAATCCGGTTCCGGTGAATCCGATCAGCGGGTAGCTCTCGACATCGAGGAAGTCGGCCGAGCGCAGATGGTCGTCGCGCATCCCGATTCCGGTGTCGATGCTGGCCGCCTTGATCTCGGCGAAACCCGTTGTCTGCTCGAAGTTCCGGGCCACGTCCAGCCGGCCGCCGACCTCGGCGAACCGCGCCTTGATACTCGCGATACCGAGGTGGCGGGCGGTGGCCACGACCGTGGAATGCACCGGGTCGATGGTCCACGGGCCCGGTGCCGGCGTGCCGAGGGAGTTCGCCTCCGACTGCAACGCCACCGCACCCAATTGCCCGCTGCCGGAAGCCGATATCCGCGCGATCTGCGCCACCGGCTGATAACCGGGGGCGGTCACCACCGCGGTGTGCATACCGGCGGGCAGCGGCTCGGTCGCCGCGGCCCCGGTTTCGTCGGCCACCGCACGGGCGAGCTGACGACCGTTCAGATCGGTCACGGTCAGCAGCGCACCCGGCACCGGCCAGCCATCGGAATTGCGAACCTGTGCGGTCAAACCGCTCATGCCTGCGCCTCGCTGACGCTCGGCTCCGGCATGCGCGGGGCGCCCTGTGACATTGATTCGCTCGCAAGCTCGCTCATGACAGCTCCGTGTTCTGATCGACACCACTGGGCTCGACACCATTGTGCCGGACCCCGTTCCGTTCTCCGTTCGTCGCGGCACCGTTGGTGCCGGCGACTCCGGCGGGCCCGGCGGCCGGGCGCTCGCCCTCGTCACCGTCGTCGTAACCCAGCCGGACATCGTGCTCGACCTCGCCGCCGCCGACGGCGACCCGGCTGGTCACCGGCGGATATCCGCGCGCGACCACCGTGTACTCACCCTCGCTGAGGTCGGTCAGTACATACTGCCCGTTCTCGTCGGTGCGAGTGGTCCCGATCGGGGTTCCGGAGCGATCCAGCACCGTGACCTCCGCGTCCGGCACCGCACCGCCGTCGGCGAGCACGGTTCCGGTCAGCACCGCCATCGGCGAGAGCTCGATGTCGTGATGCAGCAGGCCACTGTCGGGCACGACCAGCGCGGTCGCGCTCGGGCGCATGTGTTCGGCCACCGCGACCAGGGTGTAGGTCCCCGAGACCACACCGTGGCAGAGGTAGTTGCCGGACTCGTCGGTGACGGCCGCGCCCACCACTTCACCACGCAGATCGGTGAGGGTGACGGTCGCACCGGCCAGCGGCTGACCCGTCACAGTGGTCCGGACCATGCCCGACAGCTCGCCCGAACCCTGCAGGGTCAGGTCGAGGCGCTGAGTGCGGCCGTCGGCGGTGACATTGACCGCGGCGGGCTGGTGACCGTTCGCGGAGACGATCAGCACATAGTTGCCCGCGCCGGGCGGCTCGATCGAGTAGCGACCGCCGCTGTCGCCGGTCGCACGCGAAACCTGGTGTCCGCGTTGGTCGATCAGTGTCAGCGCGGCGCCCGCGACCGGTCGGCCGTCGGCCCGCTGCACCTGCCCGCCGATGGCGTGGCCGCTGCCGTGGGAGTTGACGACAGGAGTGTTTGTCATCGCCGAAACCTCCGCAATTCGATGTGATTCGTGCCCGTTGGCCGCGGCGTGCCGACCCGCCGCCGCGGCGGCGAGAACCGGTTCGGGCTCGGAGAGCGCCTGGGCGGCACCCTCCCACACCTGGTTCTCGGCCCATTCGGCTTCGGCCGTCTCGACCGGATCCTTCGGCGCCGGGGCGGGCGCCGAAGCATCCTGCAGCGGAATCTCTTTCATGAACATCATGACGATGCAGGCCAGCAGGGCCACGCCCGCCGCGGCGTAGAAGACGCCGTGCATCGAGTTGGTGAATCCGATCAGGATCGGGTCCTTGATCTGCTGCGGCAGCGCGCCGATTCCGGCGGTGTTGGCCTGCAACTGGTTCAGCTTGCCGGCGTCCAGTCCGGGCGGCAGGTGACCGCCGAAGGCATCGGTGATCTTGTGCGGCAACAGATTGAACAGAATCGTCAGGAAGACCGCGACACCCAGTGTGCCGCCGACCTGCCGGAAGAATGTCGCCGACGCCGTCGATACACCCATATCCGACCGCGGACCGGCATTCTGCGCCGCGATGATCAACGTCTGCATACAGCAGCCCAGGCCCAGACCGACCAGCGCGCCGATCGCGAGCACCTGCCACATCGCGCTGTCGAAGTGCAACTGGGCGTAGAGCAGCGCGCCCACGGTCACCAGGAAGGTGCCGACCACCGGCAGGATCTTGTAGCGGCCGGTGCGCTTGACGACCTGACCGGAGATCATCGAGCCGATCATGATGCCCAGCACCAGCGGCAGCATCAGCAGACCCGCCTCGGTCGGCGAATAGCCGCGCACCACCTGCAGATACAGCGGCACCATGCTGATCGCGCCGAACATCGCGATACCGACGATGAAACCGCCGATCATCACCACCGAGAAAGTGGAGTTCTTGAACAGCCGCAGCGGAATCAGCGCGGAGTCCTTCATCAGGTACTCCACCCCGATGAACAGCACCAGGCCCACCGCGCCGACGGCGTAGCAGATCACCGAATTGCCGGAACCCCAGCCCCAGGTGCGGCCCTGTTCGGCCACGATCAGCAACGGCACCACACAGATCGCCAGCGCGATCGCACCCCACCAGTCGACATTCAACTTCTGCCGCTGATGCGGGACATTGAGCACCTTGGCCACGACCGCGAGGGCGACCACGCCGATCGGCACGTTCACCAGGAACACCCAGCGCCAGCCGTCGATCCCCCACAGGGTGTCGTAATCGGAGAAGAAGCCGCCGAGCACCGG
>NZ_LZMK01000450.1:0-807 GCF_001665865.1 Nocardia sp. 852002-20019_SCH5090214
GCCATCCGGTCGAGGATGCCTGGGCAGAGGCCATCCAGATCGAGTTCGCCGACGACAATCGAGGCTTGAAGTTGAGCGAAATGCCGACTCCTACATCGCTGGACAGGGGAAGGCTACTCGTCGAGACGTCCTCGGTCCCCTGGACGGGCGCTCTCCAGACCCGCGCCGAAGCCTTGGCGCAGCGGATCAATGCCAAGATCGGCGAGGTTGCGGTTACCTCGATCCATGTCACGGCGCCGGCTCCAGCCACACCCAGGTCCTCTGATGCGCAGCGGGCCCGCCACGCAGGCACGTAGACGGGCGCGCCCCTTCGGCTGTGGCGTTGGGCCGTCGTCAAATCCGGGGGCTATACGGAGGGTCGTTCCGTGGCGTCCTCAAGTCAGCCCCCCGCACCCGCCCGAACCTGCAGGACGGTGTGGGTCGGATGGGCCCTCGACAGCCCGGGATGTATTGCCGCTGTCGGAGCATCATCCATACTTCCTGGCCCGCCCGGCGGGGTAGAGCAACGGCCGATCATCGTCTCTCGGGCTCCTCGCAGTCCCAGCATTCGTATAACGGAGCTGCGGTTGTCGCCGCCGGCGGGCACACTGGGTCGGCTGAGCACCCGCGAGCGAGGGAGGGGCCCGTGCAGAGTATTTGGCCGCAGCTGTACCGGTGCCGGAATCCGTACTGCGGTGAGTGGGCCCACTACTCGCGGGTGTGCCCGAATCCATACCGGTCGCGGGTCCCGCCGTCGGAAGGCGACTACCAGAGCTACCTCAGGTGGAAACGGATGTGGCTCGAGGGCGACTTCGATCTGAACCGCAC
>NZ_LZMK01000451.1:0-768 GCF_001665865.1 Nocardia sp. 852002-20019_SCH5090214
CTGCTGCTGCACCAGATCGGTGGTCTTCCGGTGCCTTTCCACGTCACCGGGTTTCCGCACTGAAGACACGACCGGGAGGCGACCATACGGCCAGGCTACAAGTTTCTTCCGGACGAAACTCCCCCTCTGACACGCCGTGGTGCAAGAGGTGTGACCGGAAAATGGGACCGGAAGGAAGGAGGTTGGGCAGGTGCGGTTGCCCCGCGCATCATGTGCCTCACCCGTCCCAACCGGAAACCACAAAGACAGGAAACATCGCACTGCGCTCAGGGGCTCTGCGGCTCGGCGGCCGTACCCCATTTCGGGTACCGGACCCGCACCCCGGTCCGACCGGGCTCCGGCCGGTGGCCATGGCGGGGGTTGCGGACGGCCCTATGCTGAGCGGTGCCGGGCCCGGCCAGGCAGATCGGAACTCTCGGGGCCGGGCCCGGACCAGAATCGTCGTCAGCCGCGGTTGCGGTGCTCGGTTCGGTCAGTTGCAGGAGGCTGCGAACGGATAGCACGGCGGTGCCGGCGGCGGCGCGGCCGGTGCCGGTGCCACCTGCTGGGGCGCGACCGCAATCCGCACTTCCACGGCTATCACAGCACCTCGCCGACGCCGATCCTTGCCGTCCTCGGCGCGGTGGTGGGTGGTGTGGTCCTGCTGCTGGTGGTGCTGGCTCTCACCCACGCCCATCCCACCCGCACCGACGACACCGCGCCGGTGAGCACCGCGCCCGCGGTCGCGCCCCAGCAGGTGGCACCGGCACATGTGTATAAGATACAGGC
>NZ_LZMK01000452.1:0-10179 GCF_001665865.1 Nocardia sp. 852002-20019_SCH5090214
GGGCTCGCTCGGCGACGTGGCGGTGCTCGGCATCCGGTGTCGAGATGACCACCAGGTCGGGTTCGGTGTCGCCGAGGACCCGGTCGACATCGCCGGGCGCGGCGATACTGCCCGCGAATCGGTGACCGTCATGGTCGAGCGCATGCCGATCCCGGTCGATCACGGCGACCAGTTCCGCCTCGGCGACCCGCGGCCCGAAGTCCCCGTTGATCCACGGCAAGTACAGCTTTCGGGCGCGAGCTCCGGCGCCGATCAACACGACCCGCATCAGCGCGCTCACCGCGGGCAGTCCGCTTCGTCGAGGACGAGCCGGCCGTCGAGCACCACCGAGGCCAAGGTCAGGCCGGCGCTCCAGACGGTGAGGTTCGCGCGGGCACCCGGCAGCAGTGTCCCGATCCGTGGGTAGCGGCCCAGGACCCTGGCCGGTGTCGCGGTGGCCATCGTGATGACCTCACCGACCGAGGCACCGGTCAGCGCCCGCATCCGCGGCAATGTGCTCGACAGCGCGACGACGCTGCCGCACAGGCTTTTCGCCGTGGTTGTGGTCGCGTAGCCGTCTTGCACCCGGCCGGTCGCGGCACCGGTGCGGAAGGTATGCCCCGGCCGCAGGCCCATCCCGGCGGTCGCGTCCGAAACCAGGCACAGCCGGTCCGGGCCGAGACAGCGCAGGGCGATGGTCAGCAGCTCGGCGGGTAGGTGGTGGCCGTCGGCGATGAGTTCGGCGGTGAACTCATCGGAGGCCAGCGACGCCTCGAGCAGACCGGGGATCCGGTGCACGCCGGGCCGTGTGAGCGCGGATTGCCCGCTCCACAGGTGCGCGAGGTGCGTCGCGCCCCGGTTCCGGGCGGTCTGCAGCTGAGCCGGGGTGGCCTGGCTGTGACCGACCGAGACCCGCACATCGTGGTCGACGAGGTAGGAGATCAGCGTGTCGGCGCCGGGCAGCTCGGGTGCGAGGGTCACCATCTGCAGGACCGGCGGTAGCGGCGTCAGCTCGGCGAGCAGCTCGCCAGGAGTCCGCAGATGAGCGAGATCGTGGGCTCCGCGCTGGGCGGTGGCCAGGCAGGGGCCTTCCAGGTGCACACCGGCCAGGGTCGGTGCTCTCTCGGCGGTGAGCAGATCGGCCGCTGTGGCCAGCGCTGCGGCGGTGGCCGTTGCGGTCGTGCTGGCCAGGGTGGCCAGCGCGGTGGTCGTTCCGGCGCGCAGATGAGCGGTGAGGATGTGGCGCCAGGCGGCAGGGTCGGATTCGGTGAAGTCGTGCCCGCGGGCGCCGTGCAGGTGCAGGTCGACCAGTCCGGGCCCGACCAGGTCGTCGTCGGCCTCGAGCACGCGCGGGCGGTGGCCGCACCCGGTCGGGTCGGCCGCGATGGTCCCTTCGCAGATCGCGATCTGTCCGTGGGCGGCGTGCGTGGGGTCGGCCAGCATCAGGTTGGTCGACCGCACGATCAGGCACTCGGGCGGCTTCATGCCTGCACCATGGGCGCGTGCCGAAGCGAGCTCACGCAGGCGCATCGCGTCCCGGTCTCGGTGCCGGGCAGGTGACGGTCGTAGGAGCCGCCGTCCCACAGGTAGCGGGTGCCGTCGGCGATGAGCGGATCGTGCAGGGCGCGTGCGACTTCGGTGTCGAGCGCCCCCGCCAGCGCCTCGGCGAGACCGACTTTGCGCAGGATGCCGAGCTGGTGCAGCCGCTGGGAGTGGACCTGCTGTTCGACCTCCCGGATCTGGCGCGGGATCGCGATCGTGTTGGCGGCCGTGGCGAGTACTTCGCCGAGCATGTTCGCGCCCGCGGCGCCGATGAACAGGTCCGCGGCCCGCATCCACGGCTTCAGATCCGGCTCGTAGGCGCGGACCTCGACCGTGTTGTCGTCGGCCCAATACTGGTGCAGTGCACGTAGATCCGCCGGTTCCAGGTAGGGGCCGGTGACCAGCAGTGCCCGATCGAACGCGTGACGGCGGGTGGTCAGTGCCCGCGAGAGCGCTTGCCACAGCTCGCCCGCGCCCTGGCCTCCGCCCATGGCCGCGACCACCAACCGCTCCTCGGCGGCGATGCCGAGCCGGGTGCGGGCCTGGTCGCGGGTGTAAGGGACCGGTTCGGCCAGGTAGCCGGTGTAGTGCAGCCGCTGTGCGGCTTCACCGGTGAGCCGGTAGTACTCGGCGAGGTCGAAGACCTCGGGGTGGATATGGACGTTGAACTGGCAGTAATGATCGAGCACCCACGGGCCCCGGTGCTGGGGACCGAAGTACTTGCGCATGGTCTTGTCTCGGTCGAACAACACCCCGCGCAGGCTCAGCACCGCGTGGGTGGGGTAACGGGCTTCCAGCGCGGGCACCAGCTCGTCGTCGGTGCCGCGCGGGATGTGGTCGCTGATCAAGACATCGGGTCGGTAGTGCCGCAGGAACGTGGTGATCAGGTCGGCGCGGGCCTGGTGCAAGGTCGCTTCGCTGATGGCCAGGCGCGGGCGCAGGTTCCATCCGCTCGGGTCGTCGAAGTTGGCGAACGAGGGGATCTTGATGAGGTCGACCTGGTCTGGCAGCAGGTCCAGGCCGCGGTAGGCGCCGGTGATCCCGGCGATCGAGTACATCTGCGGCGAGCGCAGCAGGTGCTGTGCGACCTTCGCCGCTCCGGAGGTGTGGCCCAGGGACCTGCCGTTGTGCCAGTACAGCGCGACGGTGCGCGGGTGGAGGGTCATCGGGATACTCCTGAGGATCGGCCGGCGGCGGTGTCGACTCGTCGGGCGTTGTGCTGGGCGGTCGCCGGGTCGGTGTCGCTGTCGAGCGCGGCCTGGAACGCGGCCAGGCTCCAGCTCGGGTCGACCTGGATGCGCGGCAGGCTGTACGGATGGCCGATGTCGACCCGGTGGTGCTCGTCGGTCGCCATCGCCAGCGGGTAGACGCGCGCCACCACACGCTGCACGCGCAGGTCGTAGGCGCCGTAGGGGTAGACGAACGTCGCCGGTGGGCCACCGAGCAGATCGGCGAGCGTTTCCCGTTCCCCCAGGACCTGCCACGCGAGGCCGAGATCCGTTGCGGTGGTGAGGCGTTGGTGGGTGTAACCGTGTGCGGCGACGCTGCGCCCGCTCGCGAGCCATCGGCGCACACCGGCCAGACCCGCCATCTGATCGACGACATGGGGTGTGGACAGCGGCCGGTCGGGGGTGAGGTAGCCGCCGCACACGGCCATGACGGCGGGCAGCCCATGCTGCTCGAGGATCGGCAGGACCGTGGTGATCGTGTTGGTGTAGCCGTCGTCGAAGGTGAGCAGCACCGACCGGGATGGCAGGCGCGCGCCGGCGGTGATCATCCGGTGCAGGTCGGTCTCGGTCAGCACCGTGTAGTGCTCGGCGAGCAGCTGCATCTGGGCGCGGAACCGGTTCAGGGGCACCGACATCGGGTCGGTGACCGCGTCGTCGACGAGGTGATACATCAGGATGTGCATCGACTCACCTCGCCCAGTTCGTGATGCCAGGCGATGGTGCGCGCCAGGCCTTCGCGCAACCCGCAGGTGGTGACGGCGGGAAACAGCGCACGCAATCGCGCCGGATCGGCGTGGGAGTGGGCGACGTCGCCGGGACGCGGCGCGGTGTGCTCGACGGTGAGTTCGCGGCCCAGGAGATCGGCGATCTCGGTGGCGACCTCGAGGACCGAGTGCTGGGTGCCGAAGGCTAGATTCACCGGCCACGGGCTGGTCACCCGGTCGACGATCGCGGCACCGATCACCTGGCACACTGTGTCGACGAAGGTCCAGTCCCGGGTCTGGGTGCCGTCACCGTGAACCTGGATCGGTTCTCCGGCCAGCATGGCGGTGATGAACCGCGGAATGACCGCGGCGTAGGGATGTCCGGCGCGCTGGCCGGGCCCGAAGACGTTGAACAACCGCAGCGGCAGGACTGGGAGCCCGAAGCTGGCGTGGTAGGCGCCCAGGTAGGCCTCGGTCGCCAGCTTGGTCACCGCGTACGGGCTCACCGGCATCGTCACGGAGTCCTCCGCGCGTGGCAGCCGAGGGTTGGCCCCGTACACCGACGACGAGGACGCCGCGATCAGCAGCGGGCCGTCGGCTCGGCGGCAGGCCTCCAAGACCTGCAGTGTGCCCGTGGCGTTGGCGTGGTGGCTGGCCAGCGGGTGTTGGATCGAGCGTGGCACCGACCCGAGCGCGGCGAGGTGGACGACCGCATCGGCACCGGCGACCGCATCGGTGACCGCGTCAGGGTCCAGGATGCTGGCGAGACGGAAGTCGATCGCCGATCGGTCGGCTGCCAAGCGCTCCACCGTGCCGGTCGAGCAATCGTCGATGACGGTGACCGCGCCGATCGCCGGGTTCCGCAGGAGCTGGTGGACCAGATTCGAACCTATGAATCCGGCGCCGCCGGTCACCGTGACCCGCACGCCCGCCTTCACAGCTGCTCCACGGTCGAGCTCGCGGCCACGCGGCCGCGGCAGTCAAAGACGAACGCGGCCTCGGCGGCGATCCGGTCATAGTCGAAGCAATCGTGATCAGTCAGCACCACGACCGCGTCGGCGGCGGCCACCTCGAGAGACAGGTCCTCGATCAGGACGATCCCCGTGGCCGCAGACGCGGGCACGAACGGGTCACACGCCACGACGCGGGCGCCGCGCGCGGTGAGCAACTGGGCGACCTCGACAGCGGGAGACTCACGGATATCGCCGCTGCCCGGTTTGTAGGACAGCCCCAACAGCAGGATCTGCGCGCCGGCGAGGTCACGGCCGCGCGCGCATAGGGAGAGGGCGAGCCGTTCGACGACCTGGGCCGGGCGACTATTGTTGATCTGGGCGGCCAGGTCGATCAGCGCGGATCGCCCTCCGGCGTGCTGTTCGGCCCACCAGGACAGGTAGATCGGGTCGACCGGCAGGCAGTGCCCGCCGACGCCGGGCCCGGGGTCGAACGCCATGAACCCGAACGGCTTGGACGCCGCCGCGGCCAGCGCCCGACGGAAGTCGACGCCAGCACGGCGAGCGATCTCGGCCAGCTCGTTGACCACGGCGATGTTGACCGCCCGGAAGGTGTTCTCCAACAGTTTGGCCAGCTCGGCTTCTTCGCACCGGTCCACCAGTACGACCCGATCGACCAGGCCGGCGTAGAACTCCGCGACCCGGGCCAGGGACACCGTGTCGATCCCAGAGACGACCTTGGGTGTCGTCGCGACGGTCCACTGCTGGTTGCCCGGGTCGATGCGCTCGGGGCTGAAACCGAGCCCGAAATCGGCGCCGCGCTTCAACCCCGATGCTGATTCGAGCACGTCGCCCAGGATCTGGGTGGTGCCCGGGTAGCTCGTGGACTCGAGCACCACGAGGGCGCCCGCGCGCAGGTGGACACCCACCAACCGTCCCGCTGCCCGGATGAACGCCAGATCAGGTTCTCCGTCTGCCAGCGGCGTGGGCACGGCGATCACCGCGATGTCGAACCCGACCAGATCGCGCGGCCGCGACGACGGCCTGTACCTGCCGCCGCTCAGGGCCGACTGCAGTGCGTTGTCGGCGACATCCTCGATCGGCGAGCGGCCGGACTTCAGGCCATCGACCTTGGCGCGGTCGGTGTCGAACCCGATGACATGGTGGCCGGCCGCTGCCGCATGCAGGGCCAGCGGGAGCCCCACGTAGCCCTGCCCTACCACCGCGACCTGCATGGGACGCACACCGACTCGTGAGGATGCTCCTCGACCGCCGATCAGGCCCTGGTCGGCCGCAGTGGGACTTCCGTGATCGGGCTCGACTTCGTGAGTAACTGGTTGGGTGCACGAGACGATCTGAACCATGGATTGCCGCCTTCCCGACGCGGGTGGCCGTGTCGTCTCCGCAGGCACATGGCTCGCACCGGGTGCTCTGCGAAACGTTCTGACCAGCCGTGGCTTTCGCTAGTTCATCGAGGATTCACCTGCTGGCCCGGCGCAGGTAAGCAGCGACGGTGGTCGGCTCGGCTCGTCACTTCGATGACTGGTAGCGCTAGTCAATTTCGTTGGCGCCAGCCGTTTCCCAGTGATCTGGCCGAGGACCTGGGAATGTGGTCGACAACAGATGGCCACCGAATGGGATGGAGCTGTCGCGTGAGTCCACAGCGAAATGAAGTCGCGCCGGAGATCTGGGAGTCACCGCAGATGCGGCGGGCGCTGGCCGCTCGCGATCTCAAGCTCGTGTTCGACCTGCTGCAGCGCGGGGGAATCGGCCAACGCCAGATCGCGCGGATGACTGGGCTGCACCAGTCCGAGGTCTACGAGGTGATCCGCAAGGGCCGTCGAATCCAAGCCTGGGACGTCCTCGTGCGCGTTGCCGACGGGATGGGCATACCGCGCGGCTACATGGGCCTGGCGTTCGACGATCCGCTGGCCCACAGCCTCGACCAGGCGGCTGCGGCCTGCACCGCCGACCCCACCGAGCGCGAACAGATCAAACAACTGCTGTCCCACGCAGCCAACGTCACGATGGGCACCGACGACGACACCGCCGCCACCTGGTGGCAACCCCTCGACGCGGACGCCGAACCTGCGCCCGCGCCTGGCAGCATCGGGCAAACCGACATCGACCGCATGACCTCGCTCACGGCGGCCATGCGCACCCTGGACTATCAGTTCGGCGGAGGCGCCTGTCGCGACGCCATCGCAGCCCAGGTGCGTTGGTCACAGCAACTACTCAATTCCGACGGCAGCGAACGCACCCACCTGCAGCTGCGTTCGGCCCTAGCCGATATGCACAACCTCGCGGCGTGGACCAGCTTCGACCTCGGGCTCTACCGATCGGCCCGCAAACACTTCCAACGTGCCCACACGATCGCTCACAAGGTCGGCGACCACTCCCTGGCGGCCAACGTGCTCTACCGTGCCGGCCGCCTGCACCTGCACCGCGGCGGGGAGGCGAGCCACCGCAACAAGCCCGATTCCGAGATGTATCGAGTGGCGCTGAAGTTCTTCCAGCTCGGCCAGTTGGAGGCGCAGAACGCCGGTTGCCCACTCACCGTGGCTATGCTGTGCGCCAACGAGGCCTGGGCCTACGCACTGCTCGACGACCGCGCACAGATGCAACGGTCCCTCGGCCGCGCCGAGGACGAATTCACCCGCTCGACCCCCGACAACGCCCAAGCCTGGATCCAGTTCTTCGGCGAGGCCGACCTCAACGCCTCGTTCGGCGTCGCTCTGACCGCTCAACCCTCGCCAACGAACGCGGACATACAGGCAGGCATCGACCACCTCACGCGCGCCATCAGCATGCGCGGGCCCGAGATGACCCGCAGCCGATGCTTCGAATCCACAGCCCTGGGATGCGCGTACCTGCGTGTCGGGGCAACCGAACTCGGATTGCAGGCAGGACGACAAGCCGTCGCTGCGGCATCTACAGTGCGGTCCGTGCGCACCATCCACCGACTCAAGCCGCTATACGACCTCGCCCTCGACGCCGCCCCGGAACCGGGTCTGCACGATCTGGCACGGTCCATCTGCACGTTGCAGGAGTCGGTATGACGCCTCCGCCCGCGCGACAGGCCGGCGAAACAGCGGACTGGACCCGCACGGTCTTGGAGTCGGCGTGCGCGGAAGTCGGCCTCGACGCCAGCGGCGCAGCGCTGGCGAAATTCACCAACAACGCGGTGTACAACCTCGCCACGAGTCCGATCACCGTCCGGATATCTGGCTCGACCGCCATCCGGCAACGGGTAGGCAAGGTCATCACCGTCGCTCGCTGGCTAGCCCGACACGAGGCCCCGGCTGTACGGCTCGTCGACGACCTCCCACAACCGCTTCACATGGGCGAGCACGCCATCACCTTCTGGCACACCGTCACCCTCGCCGCGGCGCCAGCATCTCCGCCCAACGGCGTCGACCTCGGCGAGATCCTGCGCCATCTTCACGGGCTCCCACCGCCCGCCGACCCCCTGCCCTTGTGGAACCCTCTGCAGGCGATAACTCAGCGCGTCCGGGAGGAGCAAGTCCTCGGCCCAGCCGACCATCAGTTTCTGCTCGACACCATCGAGGAGCTCTCCGAGGACCTCGCATCCATCGAGCCGACGCTCCCCCTGGGGCCGATTCACGGCGACGCTTTCACCGGCAACCTGATTAAGAGCCAAACCGGCGCGGTCATCTGCGACTTCGACGGCGCAGCATATGGCCCTCGGGAATGGGACCTTGCCCCCGTCGCCGTCGGCCATCTTCGGATGGACTACACCACCAACTTCCATCAGCAGGTCGTCGACACCTACGGGATCGACGTGACCACGTGGAGCGGGTTCCCGATTCTGCGGCGCCTACGAGAGTTTCAACTGGTCACGAGCGTTCTGCCAGTGCTGTCCGCCAATCCGTCGCTGTACGAGCAATGGCGCCACCGTTTCACCAGCTTCCAGCGCAAAGACGATACGCGCTGGTCGCCATACACCTAGGTTCGCGAGGAGGCGCGTGTCGGCGGGCTCCGAGTTTCGGGTTCCCGTACGACCGAGATCCACCACGCTCTAGTCGCGCCATATCGGTCGCACCGCTACGTTCATGCCTGGCCCGAAGTCGTCCGGCTTAACGACGGTACTGAGGCCGCAAATCGGGCTTCCCGGAATGCCGACAGAGTCAATTCCGGCAGATGACTTGCCTAGTGAACGCAGGGCAACGGGCACTTCTCGGTGATGTAGAGGAACAGGAACGGCTCGCGCATCGCAGTCGCCGCGGCGGCGAAAGGCGCTGAGTGGGTGAGGATTTCGGTCACACTTCGAACCATAGGCGAACGAGAATGGCTCCGCCCTGGCCGGCTCGGCGACCACATGCCGCGACATCCAACGACAGCACCGGCAGATCAGCTCGTTCCGTCGGTCGGTGTCCTGGGCCAGCTCGCCGCGCGTCTAGGTCTTGTCACGGACCGTAGCCGACCTCGGTGGGCCGCCGACGACCACCTGAACACGAGTCTGTAGCGTGCCCGGTGGCCAATTTCGGCTAGCGACTCTGGCTGTTTTCGACGAGCGCCATCAGTATCAGCCACGCTTTGACTCCGGATGTCGATATCACCCACGCTCTTACTCCGCATGTCGATGACGGCGGAAGTCCGGCCCAAATCCGAGTTCTTCTGTTGGGGTGGGGTTTCCGAGCGCGGCGAACCAGTTGGCGGGCACCTCTGCTGTGGGTAGTCCGGTTTCGGGTGTGTGGCGGTCAGGGGTGCAGCGGTGCAGGGGTCCGTTGGCGGCGTCGAGGATGTAACGGAAGTGCGGGTCGATGTGGGAGACGAACAGTGTCGACATGGCAGAGCCATCCTCAGCGATGCGAGCGGCTTCGAATACCGCGTGCAGGGCGGCGAAGCGCACGGCGACGCTGCGGTGGTCCCACCATCGCCGACACCACGTGTTCTGGTCCTCGCGGTGGTTGGCTGCGATGCGGACGGCGGTGACCGGCAGCAGCCATTGCTCCACGAAATCGGCGTAATGCCCGAACCGATAAGGCTTGGTATGGCCAGGTTTCGTGTCCGATTTGGTTGGGGCTTTGAACCATCCGGGCGGCACGTGCTCGTAGGAAAGCGACGGCAGGGCAACATGCTTGGTGCGCGTGCAGCGGTGCAGTGGGCCATTCGCGGCGTCGAGGATGACGCGGAAGTGGGGGTCGAGGTGGTGGAGTATGAAGGTCGACAGGCCGGCGGCGTTCTTGTCGGCGCGCATGGCTTCGAAGACTCGGTGCAGGTAAGCCACACGCACACTGACCGCGCGGTGGCGCCACCATTGATTGCACCAGGTCCAGGTGTGTTCGCGGTTGGCTTCGGCGAGGCGGACGGTGACGAACGGGAACAGCCATTGCTCGGCGAAGGTGACGAAGTCCGGATACGCAGGAACCATGGACTTCCGCTGTCGTGAAGCTGCAGGTATTGCGGGTGTGGTCATAGTTCGACTCCTGCTGCCCCACCCGTGTTGTCCGGCTGGATCGGTGGTGTGACTGGGTCGGTGTAGCGGGCGAGGGAGCGGGTGACGAGTGGTTCGAGAGCGGGGTTGTCCCACCAGAACCGCTTTTCGATCAGGATCGGTTCGTGGCCGGGGAGACGGACCAGGGCTCGGTCTTTCGGAAGGCGTGCGAGTTTGGCGATGTTGAGGATGGGTTCGGCGCGCCAGCTGGTGCTGCGGTTGGTGCCGCCCGGCCCGGTGGAGCGGGAGTGGTCGGCGACGTCGTGGTCGTCGACCAGCCGCGTCCACTGCTCCAGGTAGGAGGGGGTGGCGATGTT
>NZ_LZMK01000453.1:0-7933 GCF_001665865.1 Nocardia sp. 852002-20019_SCH5090214
GGACAGGGACGGTGCAGCGCCCGCGCGAGGTCCCAGCGGTGAGTGAGCATGTCCACCAGATGGATGCCCAGCGCCCGGCTCCCGTCCCGCCCGGCGGTCTGCTGCTGGCTGCTCCCGCCCGCCGCGCATGTCCGCATTGTGCCTGCTGCGAGCACAAATGTGGGCGAACTCGACGTATCGCGCCGCAGGTCGCTCACCGGCGTTGGACGCGCTCCTCGGGCGGACCGACCGCTCCACGGTCACGCAGGTAGGTCTCCAGGGCGTCCAGATCGGTCGGGCCGACCGCCGTATCCGTGCCCCGCGTGAACACTGCGAAGCCGTCGCCGCCGGAGGCGAGGAAGTTGTTGGTGGTCACCCGGTAGGTCGCGACCGGATTCACCGGCCGGTCTCCGATGCGGACGGAATCGGCGATCACCTTGTGTCCCGGGGCGGCCTTGTCGTCGTAGGAGTAGGAGATGCCCGCGACCGAGAGCACGGCGGGTTTGCTCTTGTTGTCCCACTGCTGTTCCAGCAGGTCCAGTATCTGGCGACCGGTCAGGGTGACGGTGACGACCTGATTACCGAACGGCTGCGTCTCGTAGATGCTGCCGTAGGTGATCGGCCCGGGGCCGATGTCGGCGCGCACGCCGCCCGGATTCATGAACGCCGCCACGGCCTGCGCCGAATCGTGGGTGACATCGAGCATCGCATCGGCGATCACCGCACCGAGCGGGGATTCGCCGCCACCGCGATCGCTGCGCGTCAGCGGGGCCGTCGCGGTGCCCACGACCCGTTGTGCGCGCGGCGCCGCCTGGCCGGAGAAGAATGCGATCGACTTGTCCACCGCCCGATCGGGAGCGACATCGCGGGTCACTACCCGGTTGACGGCGTGCGCGGACACCTTCCCGTGGTCGAACCGCAGCGTGACGTCGGTGATCAGGCGCCCGTAGGACGACGCCTGCGTGACCACCTTGCCGTCGAATTCGCAGTTGTAGGCCTGATGGCTGTGCCCGGTGAGCAGCACTCGAACGGCGGGATCCGTATGCGCCGCGAGCGCCGGCACATCCGGACTGATGTCGGCGCAACCGTTGTAGTCGGTGGTCTTCGCCGGTGTTCCCTGGGCGCCGCCGTCGTGCACCAGGGCGACAACGGTTTCGGCACCGGCCTGTTTCATGGCGGGCACGTACTTGTTGATCGCCTCGGCTTCCTCGCCGAAGGTGTAACCGCGAATTCCTTCCGGGAAAACGAGATTCACCGTATCGGGCGTCACCACCCCGACGACACCGATCTTGTGCCCGCCGATGGTCAGCATCGTCCACGGCCGCACTCCGGCCGGAGGCTCACCGCGGGAGTCGGTGAGATTGGCGGCGAGGAAATCGAAGTGTGTTCCCGTGAACGGCTCCCCCGGTGAGCACCCGTCGAGCGCACAGCCGCCCGCGCGCAACCGTCCCAGTTCCACGACCCCGTGGTCCAGTTCGTGATTGCCCACCGCCGACGCCGCCACGCCGATCTGGTTGAGATAGCCGATCGTCGGCTCGTCGTGGAACAGCGACGACACCAGTGGACTGGCCCCGATGTTGTCCCCCGCCGACACCACCGCGCTGTCCGGATACGCCGCCCGCAACCGCTGCAGATGCGTGGCCAGATACGCCGCCCCGCCCGCGGTGTACTCCCCCACCTGACCGTTGCTCGCCTCCGGCGGTTCCAGATTGCCGTGCAGATCGTTGATCCCGAACAGGTGCACCTCGCCGGGTTGCGCCGCCGGAAGGTCGCTGGTGGAGACCAGCGGTATCGCGCCCCGATGTGTGGTTTCGCTGCTTCCGCCGCATCCGGACAGCGCGACCAGACTCATCGCGACGGCACCACCGGCCGCCATGCGCCGCAGAACACCCATACCGTCAGACTCTGACATACGGGAACGTCCCCGAAACGACGGTTCGGTGAACTCTGCTGTCGCCCTGCGCGATCGCCGACAGGAGACGGCTGCTCGGTGCGTCAGCCCACGGTGATCGGCAATGTCTCCCAGCCGCGCACGGTCGAGGTCGACGACAAGGTGATGTCGTCCCAGTCGACATCCCACGTCGGGAAGCGGCGCAACAGCTCCTCCAGCGCCACCCTGCCCTCGAGCCTGGCCAGCGCCGCGCCCAGGCAGAAGTGGGTGCCGAGGCCGAAGGTGCGGAGATTGCTGATCTTGCGGTGGATATCGAACCGCTCCGGGTCGTCCCAGCGTTCCTCGTCGCGGTTCGCCGACGCGATGAGCAGCATCATCGCGCTGCCGGCGGGCACGGTGGTCCCGTAGAGCTGCACATCTTTGGTGACGTAGCGGGCGATGGCGTGGCCGGTCGGCTCGAATCGCAGCGTCTCCTCGATCGCGTTCGGGATCAGGCTCGGATCGGCGACGAGTTCGGCGCGCTGTTCGGGGTGGCGGGCGAGCAGCGCACCCAGCCAGCCGATCAGCCTGGCGGTGGTCTCGTTACCGGCCCCCGCGACGACGGAGACATAGGTCAGGATCTCGTCGCGCGTCAGCGTCCGCGTCACGCCCTCGGTGTCGACGAATTCGGCGCGCATCAACTCGGTCATCAGATCGTCGGAGGGATTGTCGGCGCGCCAGTCGATGTATTGGGCGAACTGTTCGGCATCCGGAATCGCCTTGTCGGAGATCTGCATTCCCTGCCCGGGCTCGGTGCGCAGCGCGCTGTCGGCCTTGTCGCGCACGGTCTGCTGATCGGCCTCCGGGATGCCGAGCAACATGCCGATCACGCGCATCGGCACCTCGTTCGCGAACGCCGTCATCAGATCGAACCGGTCTTTCCCGGCGAGCCGGTCCAGCGACCGCCGGCACAGGTCGCGGATCTGCGGCTCCAGCGACATCACCCGCCGGGGCGTGAACACCCGCTTGAGCAGCGCGCGGTGGATGTCGTGCGCCGGCGGATCCTCCATCAGCAACGTGCCCGGCGGAATCTCGATCCCCGCCTTGATGATCTCCAGAATCGGCCCCCGCGACGACGAGTACGTCTCCCAGTCCAGCAGTGCGGGATCGATATCCGACGCGCGGGTGAGGGCATAGAAGTCGTGCTTGTCGTTGTAGTAGAGCGGCGCTTCCGCCCGCATCCGCCGATAGATCGGGTAGGGGTCCTTCGCGATCTCGCGGTCGAACGGGTCCCAGTAGACCACGTCGGCGCTATCGGGCGCGGGGGCGTCGTCGAGTGCTGTGGCAGGGCGAGGCGTGTCAGGCATACGGATCATTCTCTCTCAATGAGAATGAGAATTCCATAGCGGAGAATATCGATATCCTTCGCGGTTGCCGCGAGCGGTCGCCACTGGGCCGCCGCGCGCCCGGCGGGCAGTGCCCCCCGCCCGCACCCCGACAGGCAACGCCGACGACGCGGAACGTCGAGCCGACCGCTCCGCGTACACCCTCAGCGACTCCGAGTCGACATTCCGTCCGGTCGGAATTTGTTGTCTTATCTCACTTTTCGACCGTCCATGGGCCGCCGAGCAGCCCACCAGCCATTACCGCCCGAAAGCCGTTGTAGCGCAGCGTTATCACGCGACTTTCGGTGGAAGCACTCGGTTAACGTTGATGTGTTACAACGCTTCTGGAGGTCGAACCGGCCATGCTGGTAATCAACGGCGACATCACCAAACCGAAGACCCAACAGCAGGTCGTCGAATGGCTCGCGAACTACGTCACCCAACCCGGAATCGCCGTCTCCGGCGTCTACATCCCCAGGCTGGACGGCGGGAGCACCGAAGCCGATCTTCTGGTTTTCACTCCGCACGCGGCGGCCGTCATCGAGGTCGACGCTCTGCGCAAGAAGACCCGCGGACCGCTGTCGTATTCGATGAACGAGCGGTGGTCCGCACCCGGCATCCACGGCGACCCGGTCCAACTCCGCGGCGACGACCTCAACCCGCTGCACCAAGTGCGCAGGCCCGTCTCCGCCCTGAGAACCTTCGTCGCCGAACTGACACGCGGCCCGGAACCGTTCGTGGACGGCCTGACCCTGCTCATACCCAAGTCGGGCAACACGGTCACCCTCGACAAGGGCCCGATGCCCGCCGGGTTCACCGTCCTGCTCGGCGACAGCGCCTCCCAGCTCTACTCGTGGTTCGGCCGAACCGCCCAGCACCGCGACCGAACACCGTGGACCGCGGAGCTGGTCGTCACCGTGCTGACAGCCCTGCGAGTCGACCGCACCCGCGACGCCGAAAGCCGCCGCCGGCTCTACGCGGAACTGCTGGCGGAGGGATTCCCGACCGAGGTGTCGGCGGTCCCGAGAGAAGGAGACGGAAGCTCAACTACCTCGACGCCCGTCTCCGCGCCACCTGACGCCCCGGTCGCCCAGCCGGCGCAAGCAGACTGGGACGGACCGAATTCACAAGGGATCCCCTCAGGTTCACCCAACCCGTCTTCGCAGATCGATTCGACACCCGCAACCCCGCCGACCTCGGCCGCCGTCGCCACCTCGCCGGACGCACAGGCTCACCAACCGGAACAGGCAGGCCAAGCTCGACCGAATCCACAGGTGGCCCCGACAGATTCACACCTCCCGCCTTCGCAGGACGCCCCACACAACGCCGCCCCACCGGCCGCGTCGCCCGACTCAGCCCAGTCAACCTCACCGGTCTCCTACGGCGCGACCCCACCGGCTTCGCACGCCGACGCGACATTCTCAGCTGTACAGACTTCGCGAGCGGCCCCGAAGCCTGCGTCCACACAGGCTCTGCAGACCGACGCCAGTCCCGCACCCGCACCCGCACCCGCACCCCGGGAGACAAGCACAGACTCCAACTTCCGAACCCAACCCCCAGCACGCCACCGCCTCCGCACCGCACTCCTCGGCATCGCCGCCGTGCTCATCCTCATCTGCGGCATCGGCTACATGGCCGGCAAAGACCACCCCCGCGCACAGTCCGACTCCCAACCGGCACCATCCCAGGTCCGCCCGCCCGAGAGGACAACGACGCCCGCCCCGCCGCCCACCGAAACCCCAAGCACACAGCAACATTCGACAACCCCGACGGAGGGGGCAACCTGCTATCCGTTCCAGGCGGGCTGCTGATCCTTCCGATGTGAACTCGGCACCTGCGTCACTCCCGCGGCGGAACAGCGGCAGTATAACAAATAGGTTATACTCGGCGTGGTGACCTGGGAGATCAGTCTTCATCCGTAGGTGGAGTCGTGGTTCTTGGCAGTCTGTGCGGACGATCCGGAGTCGGGAGACCTCATCGAAATGGCGCTGGATTATCTGTCCGCAGAGGGTCCAGCCGCCGGAAGGCCCCTGGTGGACCGAGTGAAGGGCAGCCGTTTCCACAACATGAAGGAGCTCCGGCCCGCATCGACCGGCCGATCGGAGGTGAGGATGTTGTTCGCATTCGATCCAGCGAGAGAGGCCATAGTCCTGGTCGCAGGCGACAAAGCCGACGAATGGCAGGGGTGGTACTACGAAGCAATACCCCTGGCCGACAAGCGCTTCACTGGGCATCTGGAAGCGTTGAAGGAGCAGCAATGAGTTCGAAGTTCAGCACCTGGAGCGAGGTAAAGGCCAAAGCGCGCCAGGCCGATTCCCGAACCGAACCAGAGCGCGCTGCAGCACGAGATCGTGCCCGAGAACGGCACGAGGCCTATGTGCGTGGCCACCAGCTCGCCGAGATCCGGAAGTCGATCGGCCTCACACAGACAGAAGTTGCTGAAGCCTTGGGGATTTCGCAGGCGAGGGTCTCGAAGATCGAGCGAGGCGAGGTGTCCGGCATCGACACGATCCGAGCGTACGTCTCGGCTCTGGGCGGATCGGTCGACCTTGTCGTCACGCTCGGCGACCGTACCTGGAAGGTCGCCTGAAACCTCTCGCCTCGCTCGACTACTTCGCGTCGCCAGCGCCTACTCGAAGCCGGGCGGCGGGGTGAATCCGCCGAACTCCTGCTCGAGCAATTCGGCGAACCGCAAGGTCGTCGGGTCTTCGAGGTAGGGGCCGATGATCTGCATGCCGAAGGGCAGCCCTTCCGGCGAGTGTCCGATCGGTGCCGCGGTCGCCGGTAGCCCGAGCAGGGTGGCGATACTCGCCCACACCAGGTTGTAGTTGTACGGGTAGGCGGTGCCGTCGATATCGATCGTGCGGGTGTCCATCCCCGAATGGTCGTGCGGGAAAGCGGGTGTCGGCGTGATCGGGCACAGCACCACGTCGAATTCCTTGAACAGGTGACGCCACCCGTCGGCCAGGCCGATGCGCACGCGGTCGGCCTTCACCCAATCGCCGTGGCCGGCGACGAAGGCTCGTTGGATGACCGCCTCGACGGTGTCGGTCTCCGGCGGAATTTCGGCGACGACGGCTTGGATCGCCCGGATCGCGTCGGCCGGGGCATCGGCGCCGAATTGCGACATCAGCATTGTGAAATAGGTTTTCGCGGTCAGCGTCAGGTCGGGCAGGAGAGAGCTCTGCCGCGCGACCGTGGCACCGGCTTTCTCGAGCCCCCGCGCGATCCGGTCGAAACCGTCGCGAATCACGGTGGATGTCGGCAGCAACGGATGACTGTCGATGATCAGCACGCGGAACTGCGCCAATTCCTCGCCGCGCGGCGGTGGCAACTCCAGCTTGTAGGCGACCGCCTCCACCTCGTCGGGCCCGGCAAGCAGCCGCGTCGCCAAGGTCAGGTCGGCGGCGCTGCGGGTCATCGGACCGACGACGGGGAGGTCCATGGGAGCCTCCAGTGCGGGCGTGCGCGGCGGTATGTGCCCGCGCCCCGGCAGCAGCGTGCGGGACGGTTTGTGCGAGTACACGCCGCAGAAATGCGCCGGCACCCGCAGAGAGCCGCCGATATCGGAGCCGAGTGCGAGCGAGACGTACCCCGCCGCGAGCGCGGCGGCCGACCCTCCGGACGAACCACCGGGCGAACGAGTCGGATCCCACGGATTGTTGGTCGTGCCGTAGATGTCGTTGTAGGACTGCCAATCACGCAGAAAGAACGGCACATTCGTCTTGCCGACGACAACCCCGCCCGCTGCCTTGACGCGCGACACCAGCACCGCGTCCTCCGCCGGCACCCACCCCTTCGCGTCGGGCAGACCCCACGTGGTCGGCAGACCGGCGATATTGAACGATTCCTTCACCGCGACCGGAACGCCGAGAAGCGGCCCATCCTCACCCCGCGCCAGCGCCGCATCGGCCTGTTTCGCCGCAACGCGAGCGCGCTCGAAATCCCGCACCACAACGGCATTGACCTTCTCGTCGAACTTCTCGATCCGCGCGATGCTCAGTTCGAGCAGTTCGGTCGCCGAGATGGTCTTGGCCTGCAACGCGGCTACCTGCTCGCGCAGCGTCGCAAACTCCGGTCCGGGCATCAGTTCTCCTCGCATCGTGCACCTGGTGGTCATGGCCGAAGCGTCGGTCGGGATCCACCGCGACAGACGCTCTCCATACAACCTCGTTGGACCGAAATTTACTCCCACAGAACACGTTTCGTGCTGCTTGCGAGGGAGGTGGCCTTGGCCCGCACGGAGAGCGCGATAGCCACGATTCGTGCCTACGCCCTCGAAACCGGTCACGGCGATCTCCCCCGGGCGTTCGGCCGCTACATCCGGCCAACTATCTACTTGCCGGCGAGTGGTCTCCCGCCGACTCGGAAGGAGTGCGGATAGATTTCCCGTTCCCGATCGTCATCGGTTGGCGGGAACTCGAGTACTGATGACCGAGGGCCGAATTGCGTCTTACGCATAACTCGGGTCGTTGTCCTCACGGAATCCTTGAACGGTCGCGTCGATGAGGCGTTGGAGGTGGTTCTGGATGATGGATGTGTCGGCGGGGTCCGCGCGGAGGTCGTGTTTGGTGTGGCGGACGAGGTAGCGACCGTCCGAGTAGTCCATGATGTGGAAGTCGCGGGCGGGGCGGGCGGCGCGGGAGCGGGCATCGCCGGTGCGGCTGTCATGGGTGCGCAGGTGGCCGGGCAGGGTGTA
>NZ_LZMK01000454.1:0-564 GCF_001665865.1 Nocardia sp. 852002-20019_SCH5090214
CCTTGGGCACGGTTGTATTCGGCATAGGCGCGGGCGCACTCGAACCGGTAGCCAGCCTCGGCGACCACATATCGGTTATGCGGGCGGCCGAGCTGGGCCATCTTCGCGCCGTAGAGGCGGGCCACCCGCGGCGAGACACCCTCGGCCATCTGCTCGGCCGCCAGCTGCGCGACGATCGTGTCGGCGTTCGGATGCATCCCGCGACCGAACAAAGCCCGCATCTGGGATTCGGTGACGATGTCTCCCTCGACGATATCCAGGGCTCCCAACCCCGACCCCACCCAGCGACCCGGGGACTCGCCGCGCTCGCTGTAATAATCGGCGAGCTGTTGCGCGCCACGCTCATTGGCGTCATTCGTGGCGATATTCCGCAGGTAATACTCATAGCCGTCGCCGTACGCGATCTTCGCCAGCGACATCATGCATCCAGGCTACGCCGCTCCAGATTTCTCGTTATCTGTTCGTGACCTGGGAGCATGAGGTGTGAAAATTTTTGTGTGAGTGAGTGGTTGTGGGTGAGTGGTAGTGGGGGAATGTGGTTGTGAGAGTGGGTTGTGAGGTTAA
>NZ_LZMK01000455.1:0-1034 GCF_001665865.1 Nocardia sp. 852002-20019_SCH5090214
GAGCAGATTCCGTTCCAGCTGCCCCGGGTCCTGGCCGCGATCGAGGCCGGGGAGCCGATCTACATCTGCGAGGGCGAGAAAGACGTCCTGACCGCCGAGGCCGCCGGTCTGACCGCGACCACCAACGCCGGCGGTGCCTTGTCGTGGTCCGACGAGCACGCGAAATGGCTCGATGGCGCCGCCGAGGTCGTCATCGTCGCCGACCACGACGCACCCGGCTACCGCCGCGCCGAGAAGGTGATGGCCTCCCTGACTGGGCGGGTGGGGTCGGTGCGGGTCATGCGTGCGGCCACAGGCAAGGACCTCACCGACCACATCGAGGCCGGTCACCACGTCGGCGAACTCGCCCCAGTCCCGTATCTGGACCCTCACACCGCCACGAGCGCCGCCCGGTCGGAGGCCGGGGCCGTCCCTTTCGTCGGTGAGGCATCGACCGATCTCTCGGCCGATGCCTCACCCCTCTCACCTGATCACAACGACTCTGTCGGAGGTTCTTTCATGTCCGGAAATTCCACGGTCAACCTGTCCGGCCTGCACGGCCAGGAGGCCGGCCACCACCACGACGACACCATTGATCACATCGGCTCCAAATTCGCGATGTTGATCCGCGGCTTGATGCAGGACGTGTTGACCCGCGCCAATGAGAGTGCCCGGCGTCGCCGTGAGGCGTTGAAGGAGCAGGAGCAGCGCGACGCGAAGAAGGCTCGTGAGCAGGCCGCGGCGCTCGCCGCGCAACGCAAGGCCGCCGAGACCGCGCTGGAGAAGATACGCAAGACGGGCTGGGATCGCCTGTCGCGCAGTGAGGTCGCGGTCGCGCTGCACGAGGCTGTGACCTGGTCCGAGGAGTCCGACACCGCGCGGCGCGCGGCGGTCGAGCTGGCCAGCCACATCAAGCAGCGGTGGGGTGTGGAGGTCGACCTGTCCAGCGGGAAGGTCACCGTCGACGAGGACATGACCCCGAAGCTGGCGGCGAAGATGGCCGCCGCCGAACAGGAACGCGCCGCCAAGTCTCGTCTGGCCACCGCCCAAGCCAT
>NZ_LZMK01000456.1:0-578 GCF_001665865.1 Nocardia sp. 852002-20019_SCH5090214
TATTACAGCGAGCGCGGCGAGTCCCCTGGTCGCTGGGTGGGGTCGGGGTTGGGAGCCCTGGATATCGTCGAGGGAGACATCGTCACCGAATCCCAGATGCGGGCCTTGTTCGGGCGCGGGATGCATCCGAACGCGGACGCGATCGTCGCGCAGCTGGCAGCCGAGCAGATGGCCGATGGTGTCTCGCCGCGGGTGGCCCGCCTCTACGGCGCGAAGATGGCCCAGCTCGGCCGCCCCCACAACCGGTATGTGGTCGACGAGGCCGGCTACCGATTCGAATGCGCCCGCGCCTACGCCGAATACAACCGTGCCCAAGGCCTCATCGAGTACGCCAAGATCCCCCCGGAGGTGCGTGAACAGATCCGCACCGACGTCGCTCTGACCATGTTCGCCGAGGAATTCGGGCGCCCCCCGGCCGACGATCGGGAGCTATCGGGCTGGATCGCCCGCGCCTCCCGCCCGAACACGAAATCCGTGGCCGGGTTCGACCTGACCTTCTCACCGGTCAAGAGTGTGTCGGCGTTGTGGGCGCTGGCGCCGCGTGAGATCGCCGAGAAGATCGAGGCCGCCCACTACGC
>NZ_LZMK01000457.1:0-4733 GCF_001665865.1 Nocardia sp. 852002-20019_SCH5090214
CGGTGCTGTCGCCCGAGTGCCCGATGACGACCTTGCCGAGATCCACCCCCTCCTCCGCGAGCACCTTCTGCGCGATCAGGCCGGACTGGTTGTGGACGTTCGTGTGCACCGTGACCGGCGCCCCGGTCTCCACGTGGGCCTGGCCGACCGCGCGCATCACCCGCTCGACTCCGGGCGTCAGGCCCTGTTCCTCGATCGCGCACTTCAGGAATGCGGCCTTCACGCCGGTTCCGGCGATCCCTTCGCGGATGTCCTTGACGAACAGCTCGACCAACGGCTCGTCGACGTCGAACAGCAGGCCCGGGCCGGTGTAGTGGAACTGGAACGGCACCTCGTTGTAGGTGTAGAGACCGGTCGCCACGACGATATTGATGTCGACCTGCTCATTGATCCGCTGGATCCGCGGAATGTAGCGACCGAGCCCGATCACCGTCGGATCGACGATCGTGTCGATCCCGCGCGCGGCGCATGCACGCAACTTCGCGACCGCATCCGCGACCCGCGCGTCCTCATCCCACTGATTCGGATATTCGGGATAGTTCTGCCGCATCTCCTCGCCGAGCACGAAAACGTGCTCGTGCATCAGCACCTTGCCCAGGGCGGCGGTGTCGAGGGGTCCACGGACGGTTTCAACGGTAGACATCGAATTCCTCGGGGGTATCGGCGACGAGCAGGACAGCCATGAAGACCACCGGAACAATGTGATCCACGCCATCCTGTGTGAGACACTGCGCAAGTGTGTCTCAGAGTCGAGGATTCGTCAACCAGCTCGATACGGCCGCCGAGCCGGCACGGCCTGCCGCGGTATGAGGAGATGGACGACATGATCGCTACTTCCGAGGGGCGTCGCGCCGTCGACGCGGCGACGAAGCTGTACCTGGCGGGCGAACAACTCGACATGTCGGTGCTCGCCCGCGACCTGGGCATCGGACGCGCGACGCTGTACCGGCACGTCGGCAACCGGGACGACCTCATCGCGACCGTGCTGGCCGAAGCCACCGAACGCACCTACCGCAAGGTCTTCACCACCGCCACGGGATCCGGTGCGGCCCTCGTTCTCGACACCCTCGAACGGGTGATGAACGCGGTCGCCGAGTCCGAACCGCTGCGGACGCTCACCAGTCGCGAACCGGCGCTGTTCATCCGGCTCGCGCTGCTCCCCGGCAGGATCGAATCGACGTCGGCGCGCATGGTCGCCGAACTGCTCGACAGCGAACAGCGCCAGGGAAATCTGACGTTGCCCTTGGCCCCCGACGTCCTGGCCGAGGCCATCGTCCGCATCTGCGACGCGCACCTCTACGCACCCCTGCTCGGCGGCGATCGACCACGGATCGACACCGCGCTGGCCATCGTCGCCCTGCTCCTCGGCGAACGCCGGGCGTGAAGGACCGGTGAGCTCAGTCGGTGGGCAGTTCGATGCCGTCGGCGGCGACCTTGGCGGCCACCTCCTCGGGGAAGATGTTGCGGAACAGGTACAGATCCTGACCGAGCCGCCAGCCCGGGGCCAGCGCGACCGCATAGCGTTCGAAGTAGCCGAGCTGTTTGCCCATCAGCAGCAACTGCTGCGGGCCCGAGGCGCCCCGGCGTTTGCCGAATTCCACCAGCCGGGCCGCGACCTTGCCCATATCCAGTTTCGCCAGCTTGCCCGACAGCACCGGCGCCAGCGCGGTCGCCAGCTGCCGGCCGATGGTGGCGTCGTCACCGTCGTCGCCGTCGAGCAGATCCAGTTCCCGCAGTGCCCGCGCGACCGGTCGGAAGTCACCGTCGATGGCGCTGGCGTGGAACAGCGCGCGCACGAAGGCGCGCCACTGCGGCGTCATGGTGCCGACGATGCCGAAGTCGAGCATGGCGGCGCGGCCGTCGTCGAGCAGCCAGAGGTTTCCGGCGTGCACGTCGCCGTGGAAAAGGCCGTGCACCACAACACTTTCCACCCATGCCTTGACCAGACGGCGGATCAGCAGCTCGGGGTCGGGATGGGCGGCGCGGATGTCGTCGAAGCGGTCGAGCGGCATGCCGCTCATCCGCTCCATGCACAGCACGCGCGGACCGCAGTACTCCCAGTACACCTCGGGCACGACCACACCGGTGTTGTCGCCGAAGGCGGCCAGATCGGCCCTCGCCTGCGCCTGATTGCGGGCCTCGTTGCGGAAGTCCAGCTCGGCGACGGTCGTGTCGTACAGGTCGCGCACCACGCCTTCGGCATTGGCGATGCGTGCGTTCTCCGAGCGTTTGGTCAGCGCACCGGCCAGCCGGTACGCGGCGCGCAGATCGACGATCATGCGGCGGGCGATGTCGGGGCGCTGCACCTTCAGCACCGCCGGGCGGCCGTCGGCGAGCACGCAGGCGTGCACCTGAGCCACCGAGGCGGCCGAGAGCGGTTCGTCGTCGAATTCCCGGAACAGCCGGTCGATCGGGGCGCCGAGATCGGCCTCGATCACGGCGCGGGCGTCGGTGGCCGGAAACGGCGGCACGTCGTCGAGGCAGCGCAGGCACGCGTCGGCGAGCTCGTCCGGAAACGAGGCCGGCGACGAGGCGATGAGCTGGCCGAGTTTGACGAACATCGGGCCCAGCGCCTCGAAACCGTCGACCGTGCCGTCGGCCATCGCCCGTCGGCGCTTGGCCGGGCGCAGACCCTCACGCAGGACCCGGCGCGTCACCCGGCTGCCGATCGTCGTGCCGATCGCGGCGGTACGCCGGAACTCCGCGAATCCGAATTTCTCCAGCGCCGGTACCGGCTGCGGCGGAGTCGCCCCCGCGCCCGGTCCGGAGGCGGTCTGCGTGGCCGCCGCCGTCACCGCAGGACCCCGCCGGTCACCTGCTCACCTGCCCGAATCATTCGTTGCGACCGTCCCATCGTCGTATCGTTCGTGCACAGTCTACGACTGCCGGGCCACCGTACCGGCCGATGTGACCCGCCGCACCCGAACCGCCCCGCTCGCAGCACGCCACCGTCACGGCGTGACCGGCCGGTTCACGGCGCGATGCCGAGACCCGCGGCGAGTACCGGCCAGGAGCGTTTCAGCGCGTCCTGCCAGTAGCCCCACGAGTGTGTGCCCGTGGGTTCGAAGTCGAAGGTCGCCGGAATACCCAACTCCCCCAGACGAGTCGACATATTGTGCGTACACCAGTTCACCGCGGCCTCGATCACCCCGCCGATCACGAGCTGATCCAGATATCCGCGCGGACCGGGCTGCATGTGGTCGCCGCCGTACACGTCGTACATACCGGGCACACCGGTTCCGGTGGAGATGAACAGATTCAGTCCCCGCAGCCCGTCGGCGTGCACGTACGGGTCGTTGGCCGCCCACATCGGATCGTCGTCGGGGCCGTACATGTTCTCCACATCTCCGCCGCCCCAGGTCTGTACCGCCATCTTGACGAATTCCCGGCCGATCGGATCACTGATCTGCGCACATCCGGAATACGCGGCCACCGACCGATACAGTCCCGGGGCGGCGATCGGCAACTGCAACACCGAGGTTCCCGAGGTCGACAACCCGGCCAGCGCGTTGGCGCCGGTGGTGCGATAGCGCCCGTCGATCAGCGGCGGCAGTTCCGCGGTGAGAAACGTCTTCCATTTGTACACACCGAGTTTCGGATCCGGCGCGCGCCAATCGGTGTAGTAGCTCCAGCGGCCCCCGACCGGCTGCACGACGTAGGTCTGCTTCGCCGACAGGAAGCCCGCGACATCGGTGTTGCGCTCCCACGTGGCCGAATCCTGGCCTCCCCCACCGCCGTTGAGCAGATACAGCACCGGCGCGGGCGCCTGGTCGTCGGCGGGCAATTGCACCTTCACCATGATGTCGGTGTTCATCGCCGCCGAATGCACCCGCAACTGCTCGGTGCGCGGATCGAGCCGCCAGCTGCCGGTGACCGCCGACCCGTCCGCGGCGACCGGTTCGGGTCGCGCACCGGCGGGCGCGGCCCCCAGCACCGCGCCCGCGAGCACCAGAACGACGGGAATGATGCTGCCGCGCAACATCTTTCCGAACATGAGAACTCCTTCGTGAAGTAACGGATCGCCGCAGCGGCGGGCCGAGACGAAAAGGCCCGCCGGGCGATGCGGTGTGAGGGCATCGCCCGGCGGGCGCACCACCGTGGGTGTGTGCACTCCTGAGCGCGGATACGAGGCCGGCGTGTCCTCGATCCGCGCCGGACCCCACGGCGGCGTGCGGCCCGCCGGAACACGATGAGAATTCAGGGTTCTCGCGTTCCGGCGGGCAGGTCGCCACGACTCAGAGCTTGCCGCCGCCGCCCAGCAGCCACGGGTTGAAGCTGCAGGTCAGCGCCGGAGTCTGGGCCGGATCGAGGGTGTTGAGGATGATCGACAACACCCGCGGCGAGTACATCATCGTCAGGTGATCCGACAGATCCTGCTCGCATCCGTCCTGCAAGGTGACGTTCTCGACCGTCGCACCGGGCCCGGGCTGCAGGAAGGTCAGGTCGTACGGCGTGGTGACCTCGTCGTAGCGGGTGCCGACCACCGTGTAGTCCACACCGGGCATGGTGTCGCCACCGGCGTTGAGCTGATTGACGAAATCCGAACCGACCGTCTGCTGGATACCGGAGTGGCCCACGAAGATCTCGACCAGTCCGAGCACGTCGATGCCGAAGTTGTTGATGGCCCGGCCCAGCGCGCCGATACCGTCGAGGGTCGTGCCGTGGTTGGTGGCGCCGAAGGTCATCATGTGATGCACCTTCGCCGCACCACCGTCGAACTTCAGATACCACCG
>NZ_LZMK01000458.1:0-604 GCF_001665865.1 Nocardia sp. 852002-20019_SCH5090214
GTGGAGTGTGGTGGTGAGGGTAATGGGTGAGTGGGTTTGTGGGGGTGATGATTTGAGTGGATTTGTGAGTATGGAGGTGGGGGTTATGTGGGATTTGGGTTGGTGTCGACGAATTCGAGATCGGCTTCGCGCTCCCATGTCCAGTGGTTACCTGGCCACCACACCACGACCCAGTCCGTCCCACCGGTCGGCGGGGTTTTCGACCACACCTGAACGAGTTCGCCGGAGGCGTGGTCGAAGTCGGTGCGCACCACCGCGGCGTGCCCGGCGGGGGCGACATAGCCGATCCGGTCGCCGCCGGAGAGGCCGGCGCGTGACTTCAACCGGATCCGGGTGCGCGGCGCGACGGGCATCGGTCGAGCTTGTCACCCGCGCCCGCGGCGAGGCTGGGGTGGGATAGTCGCGGGTATGGGCGAGGTGTTCGCGGTCGGTGATCGCATCGAGTGGTGGAGCGACATCGACGGCGGCCCGGCCGAGCCCGGCGACCAGGACGCGAGGAAAAACATCGGCACGGTCGCCAGCGTCCACCGCAGCCCCAACGACGACACCCAGGTCGTCGCGTATCTCGTGACGTGTCGCAGCCGCGTCGCCGGCACGTACACGT
>NZ_LZMK01000459.1:0-730 GCF_001665865.1 Nocardia sp. 852002-20019_SCH5090214
GCCGGTCTCGGACACGGCCTGAACGCGCTGTCGTGGCGGGAAGCTCGTGCCCTGCGCCGCGCCCGCGCGGTCGAGGTCACGACCGCGCAGTGGCAGGACCGGATGGTCGAGGTCATCGACGGCTGGACCGCACACATCCCCGGGGACGCGCGATGAGCCTCACCTCGACGGTCTTCTTCGCCGGATACGGGGGCGATTACCTCGGCTGGCGGGCGGTGCCCGGTCTCACGGGCCGGATCGCGGCCAACCACAACCCGGTCTGTGTGGCGGTGCACGAGCTGAACTTCCCCACGGTGGAACACCTTCCGCCCGGCGACGTCAGGGAGATCGACCTGACGCGGCTGCCCGCGACCGAGATGTTCTGGGCGAGCCCGGCGTGCCCGGAATGGACGGACGCGAAGGGACAGAAACGCTACTTCGACCAGAGCAACCAGTACCGGTTCGACGAGGAACTCGGCATCGTCGAGGATCCGGCGTCCGGGCGCAGCCGCGCGCTGGTCGAGCAGATTCCCCGGTATCTGCGTGCGATGGCCGCGCGCGGCAAGCCGGTGCTGGCCGGGGTGATGGAAAACGTCGTGCAGTGCTGGAAGTGGGACGACCGGCATCGGTGGCTGCGCGAGATCCAGGACCTCGGTTACGAGACCCGGGTCATCGCCCTGAATTCCGCGCACGTGCTGCCGCGCACCTGCCTGCCGGTGCCGCAGTCCCGCGACCGGCTCTACATCTGTCT
>NZ_LZMK01000460.1:0-754 GCF_001665865.1 Nocardia sp. 852002-20019_SCH5090214
CCGCTTCGATGTCGACGATCACCGCGCGCAGCTGGTCTTTTTCGAGATCGTGCAGGCCCTTGCCCGACTTGATCGCCCGGTCGATCCGGGCGCGCATCGCGTCGGCCTGCTCTTTCTGGTCCCGGACCCACTGCGGGTCCATACCGTCCTCGCCGCGCGCCAGGTCGCGCTCGACGATCGGCGCCAGCAGGGCGTAGGCGCGCACGGTGGCGGCGAGGTCGTCGCGACTGATGTGGTCGGGCCACAACGGTTTACGAGCGGCGGCGGGGTTGCTCCGGATCTCCTTGCCCCGCTCGCGGGCCTTGGTCTGGTCCTCTTCGGTCATCACCGAGATCGCCTCGGCCAGCCGCGCCTGCACACCCACGGTGTCCAGACCGCTCTTGAGGCGGGCCTGATAGTCCAGCAGCAAGGTGTCGACCCGGTATTTGGCCTCTTCCCCCAGATCGACCACCGGCTTGCCGATTCGGCGCAACTCCTCGGCTGCCGCCGGGGTGACGGGCACCCAGTCGGTGTCGTTCACACTCATCGGCTGGGCGGAGGCCTCACCGAGGTAGATGGCCACGAACCGGGCCCGCGCGCGCACCTCGTCACCGAGACCGGCGGCTTTCATCTTCTTCGTCAACGCCGAAAGGCTGTTCACGCTGGGCTCGTTGCGCCACGCCTCGACCTGCGCGTACAGCTCCTGCTTGACCGATTCGTCGATGTCCTCGGCCGCGATCATCTCCACCAGCCGGTCTTGGGCGGTGGCCAGACG
>NZ_LZMK01000461.1:0-507 GCF_001665865.1 Nocardia sp. 852002-20019_SCH5090214
ATGAGGCCTTGGGCACGGTTGTATTCGGCGTAGGCGCGGGCGCATTCGAATCGGTAGCCGGCCTCGTCGACCACATACCGGTTGTGGGGGCGGCCGAGCTGGGCCATCTTCGCGCCGTAGAGGCGGGCCACCCGCGGCGAGACACCATCGGCCATCTGCTCGGCTGCCAGCTGCGCGACGATCGCGTCCGCGTTCGGATGCATCCCGCGACCGAACAAAGCCCGCATCTGGGATTCGGTGACGATGTCGCCCTCGACGATATCCAGGGCACCCAGCCCCGACCCCACCCAGCGACCAGGGGACTCCCCGCGCTCGCTGTAATAGGCGGCAAGCTGTTGCGCGCCACGGTCATTGGCGTCATTCGTGGCGATATTCCGCAGGTAATACTCATAGCCGTCGCCGGACGCAATCTTCGCCAGCGACATCATGAATCCAGGCTACGCCGCTCCCGATATTGTCGTTATCGGTTCGTTACCTGGGAGCATGAGGTGTGAAATTTTTGTGTGA
>NZ_LZMK01000462.1:0-873 GCF_001665865.1 Nocardia sp. 852002-20019_SCH5090214
ACCAGAAACTGACCGAACTGTGCGACGCCTTCGCCCACCAGTGGGGCGTGAACATCGACACCGAGCAGATGCAGGTCGGCATCGATCCCGACTTCGACGCAATCGGAGCCCAGAGCCGCGCGCAGGCGGCGGCGCTGTTCGCACGCCAGAGCGCGGCCATCGGGATCATCGAGGACCTGCCACTGGCCCCGGAAGCCAAACCCGTTGTCGGGCAGGCACTGCTGCGGTGGCGCGGGGAAAGCCTCGACGAAGCCCCCACCTACGCGTTGTCGTCTGCCGAGCAGCGGCGCGCGCAGCTCGACACCGATCTGGATGCGGCCGGCCTCACCACAGACGACCGCACCCGCGTCGACTTCGTCGTCGACTACCTCACCGGAGACACCCGCAACATCGACCTGCTCACCTCCCCGGTGTTCGTCGATCCCGGAGAGGAAGCCCGCGGCCGCATCCCGGAGCTGCTGGCCGGATTCGACGAAGGCCACGTCACGGCCAAGCAGATGGCCGCCGAGATCGCGGTGATGACCGCTGAGGACCAGGCCCGTGTCCGTGAGGTCGGCAAAGCGATCCGCGACGGACAGTACCCGGACCTGCAGCTCTGGCCCGGCTACGCCGACCGCGACAAACTCACCGAACAACTCTCACTGCTCGCCGGTGATGTCGAAGACATTCGAGCAATCGCGGACTACGTCGCCGAGAACGACCTCTCCGACGAAAGTCCCGAGACCTGGGGTGTCGGTGACGAAACCGCCGCGACCATCGAGCGGCTGCGCGAGCGGGGCGACGAGATCGTCGCGGTCGCCACACTCCAGCACGGCCTGGCCGACATCGAGCGCAGCCAGCTCGTCACGATTGTCGACGACGTCGACGCCGGAC
>NZ_LZMK01000463.1:0-1388 GCF_001665865.1 Nocardia sp. 852002-20019_SCH5090214
GGCGAGGATCTCACCGACCTCACTGACCATCCCGGAGGCGAGCTCGGACGCGACGGCGGCGACACGGCCCTGGTCGATGCGCTGTTTGCTGCGTTCGTCGGCGAACAGCAATTCCGGGATGTCTTTTCGGCTTTGGAAGCGTCCGGCGTCGACGTCGTCGACAATCGTGACGAGCTGGCTGCGCTCGATGTCGGCCAGGCCGTGCTGGAGTGTGGCGACCGCGACGATCTCGTCGCCCCGCTCGCGCAGCCGCTCGATGGTCGCGGCGGTTTCGTCACCGACACCCCAGGTTTCGGGGGACTCGTTCGAGATGTCGTTTTCGGCGAGGTAGTCCGCGGTCGCGCGCAGGTCCTCGACATCACCGGCGAGCAGTGAGAGTTGTTCGGTGAGTTTGTCGCGGTCGGCGTAGCCGGGCCAGAGCTGCAGGTCCGGGTACTGTCCGTCGCGGATCGCTTTGCCGACCTCACGGACACGGGCCTGGTCCTCAGCGGTCATCACCGCGATCTCGGCGGCCATCTGCTTGGCCGTGACGTGGCCTTCGTCGAATCCGGCCAGCAGCTCCGGGATGCGGCCGCGGGCTTCCTCTCCGGGATCGACGAACACCGGGGAGGTGAGCAGGTCGATGTTGCGGGTGTCTCCGGTGAGGTAGTCGACGACGAAGTCGACGCGGGTGCGGTCGTCTGTGGTGAGGCCGGCCGCATCCAGATCGGTGTCGAGCTGCGCGCGCCGCTGCTCGGCAGACGACAACGCGTAGGTGGGGGCTTCGTCGAGGCTTTCCCCGCGCCACCGCAGCAGTGCCTGCCCGACAACGGGTTTGGCTTCCGGGGCCAGTGGCAGGTCCTCGATGATCCCGATGGCCGCGCTCTGGCGTGCGAACAGCGCCGCCGCCTGCGCGCGGCTCTGGGCTCCGATTGCGTCGAAGTCGGGATCGATGCCGACCTGCATCTGCTCGGTGTCGATGTTCACGCCCCACTGGTGGGCGAAGGCGTCGCACAGTTCGGTCAGTTTCTGGTCCGCGATCTCGGAGGTGTCGTGCCAGGTCAGCGCGTCGGCCAGCGCGGAGGTCAGCGCCCACTGGTTGTCCCACACGATCTGTTCCAGCCGGTCCTCGGCGGCCCCGATCTGGTTGCCGACGGCGATCTCGAACAGTTCGATCGCGGCGGGTCCGTGTTCGCGGGCCTGGTCGTCGTCGCGCTGGAGCCGGGTGCGCGTGTGGCGGGCCTGGTTGACCCCGGCGATGGCCAGCACGTGGGCGATGCGCTGGGCGTAGCCGGTCGGCACACCGAGCTGCCAGGTCGCGGCGTCGCGGATGGTGGTGTCGGACATGGTGATTGCCTCCTCATGGGCGGTGGTGGTTTCCGGGATTGATGTCCAGCCCGGAGGTGCAG
>NZ_LZMK01000464.1:0-605 GCF_001665865.1 Nocardia sp. 852002-20019_SCH5090214
ACGCGGGTGTAGACCGCGTGCTGCTCGAGGTAGGCCCGGGCATCGTCGATCGCGGCGTAGTGGGCGGCCTCGATCTTCTCGGCGATCTCACGCGGCGCCAGCGCCCACAACGCCGACACACTCTTGACCGGTGAGAAGGTCAGGTCGAACCCGGCCACCGCCTTGGTATTCGGCCGGGAGGCGCGGGCGATCCAGCCCGATAGCTCCCGATCGTCGGCCGGGGGGCGCCCGAATTCCTCGGCGAACATGGTCAGAGCGACGTCGGTGCGGATCTGTTCACGCACCTCCGGGGGGATCTTGGCGTACTCGATGAGGCCTTGGGCACGGTTGTATTCGGCGTAGGCGCGGGCGCATTCGAATCGGTAGCCGGCCTCGTCGACCACATACCGGTTGTGGGGGCGGCCGAGCTGGGCCATCTTCGCGCCGTAGAGGCGGGCCACCCGCGGCGAGACACCATCGGCCATCTGCTCGGCTGCCAGCTGCGCGACGATCGCGTCCGCGTTCGGATGCATCCCGCGCCCGAACAAGGCCCGCATCTGGGATTCGGTGACGATGTCTCCCTCGACGATATCCAGGGCACCCAACCCCGACCCCACCCAGCCGGT
>NZ_LZMK01000465.1:0-2160 GCF_001665865.1 Nocardia sp. 852002-20019_SCH5090214
CATCCACCAGACGCCAGTCGTCGCGATCGAGAGCCGAGATGTGGAAAGCCACGTCAGCGCTGCGGGTTCCGCGCCGGCGCGGCACGGTGAATTCGTGGATGTCGGCATCCACGTCGCCCAACTCGAGCAGCCACGCCGCGGACCGGTGCGAGACCACCCCGACCGGCACGGGATCCTGCAGACGATCGCCCGCCGACCGCTTCGGTTCGAGCGCCAGCCACTCCGCGCGGATGAGTTCCTGCGGCGCGGCCGGCGCTCCGGCCAACCGGTACACACCATGGCGAACCCGCGTGAGCAGCCATTTATCAGCCATCCGCTTGAGCTGCTGCGGCGTCACACCCACCGCTGCGGCCTGCGCGGTCGTGAACAGGCCCCACTGCGACTCGGCCAGATCGGCCAGATCGAGAAGTAGTTCATCGCCGTTCATGCATCAAAAATACCACGAATGCGTCAATACTAGCGCTCTGAGGGAAACTTTTGACGGACTGACTGTAATTATTGACGTAGAGTGACGTAATTATTGCAGCAGCGGCGGTGGATGGCGGTCGGCGCGGTGTGGTCTTCCTGGCTGAGCTCCCGAACGCTCCGGCGCCGACTTCGAGATCCGCGGGTACGGAGTGATCGGGCTGATTCCTGGTTCAATGTCCAGTGCGCGAAGCAACCGCGTCGAGACGGTCTACACCTGGCCCGCTTGGACACCGCGAGACACAACATGTTGTGTTGAATCATCTGTCGCGCACCAGGTGTAGGCTCTGGGCTTGCATCGAACTGATGTACGGCCAACCAGGCTTTCGGGCTTGGGCAACCGGGTAGAAAACGCCGAGGCCCTGCCAGAGCGTGCTCCAGCTGGGCCTCGGGTTGTCTTCCTACGGACTTCCCGGATGTTACGCAGGTCGCTCACTCCGAGCGACCTGGGGGACACGCCATTGTTGGGTACATCTCTGCCGGGCCCGGCTCTGCATGGCCGCATGCGGCGGGGAAGAGAGTATCCGTGACCACGACGATGAGTGAGTGGGTTGAGCAGTTTGGTCGGCTTCGTGGGGGACTGACCACGATGCCGATGGGCCCGCAGCCGGGCAAGGTTCTGGCCTGGCAGCTCGGCGGACTGATGGCCGCCGCCCAGATGAGCCCCTTTGACCCGAACTCGGCGATGAACCTGCTCGAGCCGGGGCAGGCGGACAATATGGAGCAGATGGGAGACAACCCGTCACTGCTGCTGTTCGCCCGCTACTTCCTCCAGATCACCGCTCTGCAGGCCGACAAGGCCAGCACCACGACGATCCAGTCGGTCCTCGGACCGCTCTCGCAGCGGCTGGAACAGACCGCGCGGGGATGGGCCGCTGGCGGCGTGGATCCGATCCAGCGGGAGGAGCTGATCTCGGAGCTGCGGGAACTGGCCGAGTACCTCCGCGGCAAAGCCGCGTAACGCTTTACGGTAAGGAGCGAGGGCCCCGCCGGGTATCAGCCGGCGGGGCCCTCGCCATCATGATGCAGTTGGTGCTACGGCGATTCCGGATCGTCGAGGTAGCGCCACCGGATTCGGGTGACCATCGAGTCCGGGGTGCAGCCGGTGTGGCTGCCGCAGAAGAACTCGCCGAACTGCGCCGGCGTCATATCGAAACCCTCGGCGCGGACTTCTTCGGGTGTGATGGTGTCGAGGCGCTCGCGCCCGACGTCGAGTACTTCCACGTCGACGATCCGGACGAGTGGTTCGCCGCGGCGGCGGCCCATCACCTTGCGGCACAGCGTGAGCCGGGTGCCGGGCTGCAGCATCAGCCAGCCCATACGGCGGGTGACGGTCTTTGTCCGGTCGCGGACCTGGGGTTCGGTGAGCGAGACCGACATCAGGCGTGGCATGAGGTGCTCCTGTTCTGCGGGTACTGGTTCCAGATCCGGCCGTCGAGTTCACGCCCGGCCGTTTTCGGGGTGCGGCCACCCCACTGCTTGAAGAAGAACGCGGTCCCGGCCTCGACGCACTGGTCGCGCAGGTCGCGCACCCAGTCCGCCTCGATCGGCCGGGCGTGGGGCCCGGATTCGCCGCCGACGATGACCCAGTCGATCGCCGGGATCGGCCGCCAGTCGGCGCAGCCGGGGCACCCGCATTCGAAGCGTTCGTCGTCGTCGGGCCACCGGCACCGGCACCCGTCCGGGCATCCGGTC
>NZ_LZMK01000466.1:0-509 GCF_001665865.1 Nocardia sp. 852002-20019_SCH5090214
CTTTCGATCTCGGTCCCGGTGATGGCTTCCACGAGTGCGCAGCCGAGGACTTCGGCGGCGGCGGGGGTGACGGCGTTGCCGAAGCCGCGGGCCTGGGTCCGCTTGTCCCCCAGCGCCTTGAACGTGGCCGGAATTGCCATTCCGGCCCGTATCTCGGTCACGTCGAGCATCCGGAAGGTGCTGTCGGCGACCAGCCGGTCCATGTCGGCGCCGACCAGGGCGTACCGGTCGCGGGTGGTCAGCGTTCCCATCGGCTGACCGACCGGGTGTGCGCGGCCGGTGCGGTAGTAGGGCACCAGCAGCTGCATCGTCGGGTCCGCCGGCGGTTGCACCAGTCCGTGGTGGAATCCGGAGGCGGCGAAGGTCGCCAGCGGCTCGGTCAGCGCCCGCGCGGACTTCTTCGATCCGCCGCCGCGGAGTTCGGCGATGAATGGCGGTATCACTACCGACAATTCGCGTCGGCAGGTCTGTGTCGGCAGCGTCCGGGTCACCGGAGTGACCGCGGTCGG
>NZ_LZMK01000467.1:0-878 GCF_001665865.1 Nocardia sp. 852002-20019_SCH5090214
TGCTGTCCGGAGTTGTTCGAGCCGCCGGTGAGGATGACGAAGGCGACGATGCCCTGTCCGGTGGTGGCGTCGCTGGCGCCGACGACCGCGGCTTCGGCGACGCTGTGGTGTCCGACGAGGGCGGATTCGACTTCGGCGGTGGAGATGCGGTGGCCGGAGACGTTCATGACGTCGTCGACGCGGCCGAGGACCCACAGGGCGCCGTCGGCGTCGATCTTGGCGCCGTCGCCGGCGAAGTACCAGCCCTGGGCGGCGAAGCGTTCCCAGTAGGTGGCCTTGTAGCGCTCGTCGTCGCCCCAGATGCCGCGCAGCATCGACGGCCACGGCTGATCGAGGACGAGGTATCCGACGACCGCGGAGCTTGCGGAGCGGTCCGAAGATTCGGCTTCGGTTCGATTGATTTCGACCGAATTGCCTTCCTCGTCCACGACTTTCGCGGAGATGCCGGGCAGTGGTGCCATGGCGGCGCCGGGTTTGGCGGGGGTGATACCGGGCAGCGGGGAGATCATGATGGCGCCGGTTTCGGTCTGCCACCAGGTGTCGACGATGGGTGCGGTGCCCGCGCCGATCACTTCGCGGTACCAGCGCCACGCTTCGGGGTTGATCGGTTCGCCGACCGAGCCGAGCACGCGGATCGAGGACAGGTCGTGGGTGTCGGGGATGTCGCGGCCCCACTTCATGAAGGTGCGGATCAGGGTGGGTGCGGTGTAATAGATTGTGACACCGTACTTTTCGATGATCTGCCAGTGCCGGTGCTCGTCGGGGAAGTTGGGGGTGCCCTCGTAGACGACCTGGGTGGCGCGGTTGGCCAGCGGGCCGTAGACGATGTAGGAGTGTCCGGTGACCCAGCCGATGTCGGCGGTGCACCAGTACACGTC